>NZ_JBMNDS010000036.1:0-71809 GCF_052543295.1 Streptomyces sp. SAS_270 | reverse complement strand
TGCCGTGAAGTCGCGAGGACGGCGATCGCCAACCTGGACATCGACAAGCTGTGAGAGCCCTGGCTGTCCGCCCGGGTCAACTCAGCTTGGCGGCCTGGGCCTTGATGACCGCGGCCGGGATGTCGTACGCGGCGACGTCGCTGTCGCCGGAGAACGCGGCCAGGCTGATCGAGTAGTACGTGGCGACGGTACTGCCGTGTCGGACGACCTCGCCGTGCACCACGACCTTGTCGCCGTCCGCGTCCCCGGTCACGGCGAACGCCAGCGACTCGTCACCCGTCCCGGAGGCCTTCTCCTTCTCGACCTTCGTGAACTTCTGCGTGTCACCGTCGGCCGTGGCCGTGAACCCGCCACCGCACCCGGCGATCGCCTCGGACACGGACGACAGCGTCTTCTTCGCGCCGTCACCCTCGTAGGAGGAGAGGGAGACGATCGTCAGGGTCTGCCCGAGCGCGTCGGTGATCCCCTTCATCGCCTCGTCGAGCTCCTCCTCGGTCATGTCCTCCATGCTCTTGGTGGAGGACGCGCTCGGCTTCGCGGCCACCTCCGTCGCCTGCCGGTTGATGTACGCCGCCGAGTCCCCGGGAGCGAACCCGGTGAGCACATAGGCGATCGGCGCGCACTTCTCGTCGACGACCTTCACGTCGTCCTTCGACGAGGCGAACTGCTGCGACCTGTCGGCCGCCGCGACCTTGTACCCGTCGACGTCCGCCGTGGCGATGATCAGCTTCTCCAACTCGCCACCGCTGAGAGCCTTCGCGGCAGCCGTCTCCGACGCCTTCGCTCCGGCACCCTTGTCGTCGTCGGAGCCCGACCCGCCACAGCCCGTCAGCAGGGCGAGCGAGAGGGCGGAGGTCACGACGGTGACGGCGGCGCGGGGCAGGGCGGATCTCTTCATCTTCTGGGAGGTTCCTTCGGTGGGCAGGCAGGGGGAACCGCAGGTCCCGGCGCATGAGGCGAACCAGGGACCTTGAGGTGAAGCAGCGGTGAAGCAGGACTATGAACTCAAGGTCAAAGAAACGTCAAGTCCTCAACGATCTACGGGGCCAACTTGCGCCGACCTGCCCGGACTTGTCCCCCGGGGCGGCCGTGCGACTGCCCCCTGGTCGGGGCTCGGCGGGCAAGGGCGAGGCAAAGACCGGCCAGAAGTGATCGACTCGTGATCGTGGGCCCGGTTGTGGGAGCGGTAACGCCCTGATCAGCGCATTCGTTGCCAGTGATCGCTGGCGGAGTGTGAGCAGACCGTGAAAGCGCGTTACCCGCGGGTACCCAAACCGGCCGCCCCGGAATACCCTCCCCCCATGACGGACTCGACGGACACGACGGACACGCAGGCTCCGGTGCAGACCGGCACCAACCCCCTCGCCCCCGCCCCCGCGGGTGCCCGCACCGCCGCCGACGTGGTGACGCCCGAGCTGGTGGCCCAGCTCACCCGGGGGGTGGTCGGTTCCGGTCGTACGGCCAACCACACGCCGTTCACCGGCGAGAAGCTGGCCGATCTGCCGGAGTCCACGCCCGAGGACGTCGCAACGGCCTTCGAGCGGGCGCGTGCGGCGCAGGTCGCCTGGGGTGCGACCCCGGTGCGACAGCGTGCCGCCGTGCTGCTCCGCTTCCACGACCTGGTGCTCGCCCGGCAGGCCGAGGTGCTCGACCTGATCCAGCTGGAGACCGGCAAGGCGCGGCTGCACGCGCACGAGGAAGTCCAGGCCGTCGCCGTCGCCGCCCGGCACTACGGCCGCAAGGCCCCCGCGTACCTGCGGCCCAAGCGGCACGCCGGCGCCATGCCCACGCTCACGCGCGTCACCGAGCTGCGCCACCCGCGCGGCGTCGTCGGCCAGATCGCGCCCTGGAACTACCCCCTCGAACTCTCCGTCGGCGACGCACTGCCCGCCTTCGTCGCGGGCAACGCCGTCGTCATGAAGCCGGACACCGAGACCTGCCTCACCGCCCTGTGGGCGCGCGACCTGCTCATCGAGGCCGGGCTGCCCGCCGAGGTCTTCCAGGTCGTCCTCGGTGACGGTCCGGTCGTCGGGCCCGAGGTCGTCAAGCACGCCGACTACGTCTCCTTCACCGGGTCGACGCGGACCGGGCGCGAGGTCGCGCAGGGTGCCGCCGCCCGGCTCGTGGGCGTCTCGCTCGAACTCGGCGGCAAGAACGCCATGGTGGTCCTGGAGGACGCCGACGTGGACAAGGCGGCCGCCGGCGCTGTGCGTGCCTGCTTCTCCTCCGCCGGTCAACTCTGCATCTCCATCGAGCGGTTGTACGTCCACGAGTCGATCGCCGACGTGTTCGCGGAACGGTTCGCCGCCCGCACCAAGGCGATGCGGCTCGGCACGTCCCTCGCGTACGGCGCCGACATGGGCTCGCTGGTGGGCGACCGGCAGCTGGAGACCGTGACCCGGCACGTGGAGGAGGCGGTGGCGAAGGGCGCCAAGGTGGTGGCCGGAGGCGTCCCCCGGCCGGACATCGGGCCGTACTTCTTCGAGCCCACCATCCTCGACGGAGTCGAGGCCCCCATGGCCGTCTGCACCGAGGAGACCTTCGGACCCGTCGTCTCCCTCTACCGGTTCAAGAACGAGGACGAGGCCGTCGAGCTCGTCAACTCCACGCCGTACGGCCTCAATTCGTCCGTCTGGACGAAGGACGGGCGGCGCGGGAGGGCGGTCGCGGCGCGGCTTCGCACGGGAACGGTGAACGTCAACGAGGGCTACGCGCCCGCGTACGGCAGCGTCCAGTCGCCCATGGGCGGCATGAAGGACTCCGGCCTCGGCCGCCGTCACGGCTCCGAGGGCATCCTCAAGTACACCGAGGCCCAGACCGTCGCCCAGCAGCGGCTGCTGCCGATGGCGCCGTCGCTCGGCATGGACGACGAGAAGTACGCGGAGTTCATGAGCCGGAGCCTCAGGCTGATGAAGGCCGTCCGCTTCCGCTAGACCCCACTCGTTCTCAACACCTCACCCGTTCTCAATGAGGAGAGCAGCACGTGTCACAGGAGAACTCTGTCCAAGAGCAGGATGAGCACGAGAGTGCGTACGACTACGACGTCGTAGTCGTCGGCTCCGGCTTCGGCGGTTCCGTCACGGCCCTCCGGCTCACCGAAAAGGGCTACCGGGTAGGGGTGTTGGAGGCGGGCCGCCGCTTCACCCGCGACTCGCTGCCCAAGAACTCCTGGGACATCAAGAACTACCTCTGGGCGCCCAAGCTCGGGATGTACGGCATCCAGCGCATCCATCTGCTGGGCAACGTGATGGTGCTGGCGGGGGCCGGGGTCGGCGGCGGCTCCCTCAACTACGCCAACACCCTCTACGTACCCCCGAAGCCGTTCTTCGAGGACGCGCAGTGGAAGGACATCACCGACTGGGAAGCGGAGTTGAAGCCGTACTACGACCAGGCCCGGCGCATGCTCGGGGTACGGCTCAACCCGACGATGACCCCGTCGGACGTCCATCTCAAGGCGGCCGCCCAACGGATGGGCGTCGGCGACACCTTCCACATGGCGCCGGTCGGCGTCTTCTTCGGGGACGGTGAGGACGCCGACGGCACTTCGAAGGCGGGGCCCGGCCGGGAAGTGGCAGACCCCTACTTCGGCGGCGCAGGCCCCGCCCGCAAGGCCTGCACCGAGTGCGGCGAGTGCATGACCGGCTGCCGCCACGGCGCGAAGAACACCCTCAACGAGAACTATCTCCACCTCGCAGAGAAGGCGGGAGCGGTCGTCCACCCGATGACGACCGTCGTGTCCGTCACCGACGACTCACGCGGCGGGTACGCCGTCCAGACCCTCCCCACCGACGAGAGGAAGAAGGGCCGGGGCCGCACCTTCACGGCCCGCCGGGTCGTCCTCGCCGCCGGCACGTACGGCACCCAGACCCTGCTGCACCGGATGAAGTCCGGCGGACAACTCCCTTATGTATCGGCCAGGTTGGGTGAGCTGACCCGGACCAACTCCGAGGCCCTGGTGGGCGCGCAGACCGACCGCCGCCGCTACCGGAAGGCGACCGGGGAGACCACCGTCGACTTCACCCGCGGAGTCGCCATCACGTCCTCGATCCACCCCGACGAGAACACCCACATCGAACCGGTCCGCTACGGCAGGGGATCGAACTCGATGGGCGGCCTCTCCATCCTCCAAGTCCCTTACGCGGAGGGCTCGTCAAGAGTCGCGGGATGGCTGGTCAACGCCGTCAGGCACCCCATGCTGGTGGTCCGCTCGCTCTCCAACCGCCGCTGGTCCGAGCGCACCATCATCGGCCTGGTGATGCAGTCCCTGGACAACTCCCTGACCACGTTCCTGAAGCCGAAGGGCGCCGGCAAGGGCCTGCTGACCGCCCGCCAGGGCCACGGCGCGCCCAACCCCAAGCAGATCAGGGCCGCCTCGGAGGCCGCGTCCGCCATCGCCGCCGAGATCAACGGCTTCGCCGGCAGCAACGTGGGCGAGCTGATGGGCACACCGCTCACGGCGCACTTCCTCGGCGGCTGCCCGATCGGCGCCAGTGCGCAGGACGGCGTCATCGACCCGTACCACCGGCTGTACGGCCACCCCGGTATCTCCGTCGTCGACGGCGCCGCGGTCTCCGCGAACCTCGGCGTCAACCCGTCGCTCACCATCACCGCCCAGGCCGAGCGCGCGATGTCGTACTGGCCCAACAAGGGGGAGACGGACCCGCGCCCGGCGCCCGGCGCCGCGTACGAGCGCCTCAAGCCGGTGGAGCCGCACAGCCCCGCCGTCCCCGCGGACGCCTTCGGCGCGCTGAAGCTGCCGTTCCTGGGGATGCCCACGGTGCCGCCGAAGAAGTAACTCCCTCTCCGGACACGCGAAAGGACCTGCGCCCCCCTCCGAGCGCAGGTCCTTTCACGTGGCTGCAAAGTCGCGTTACGCGGTGGCGTCGCCCGACCTGCGGCGACGCACCACGAACACCGCACCCGCACCGGCGACGACGGCGATACCACCGACGAGACCGATGGTGGGCAGGGCGGAGGAGGAACCGGTCTCGGCGAGCGAGCCGGTGGCCTCGACGGACTTGGTGTCCTCGATCGGCTTGCTGCCACCGGTCTGCGGCTTCGCGTCACCCGGGTTGCCCGCGTCGGAACCGGCGGCCAGGATGTCGAAGAAGTAGATCCAGCCGCTCGGGTCGTTGGCGACCCAGCAACCGTCGTCGTCCGAGTACTGGGCGAAGCCGCCCGTGACGCCGATGGAGTCCGGCACCTTGCCGCTGACCTTCAGCCGCAGCTGGTACGAGGTGGACTGGCCGCCGCCGAGCGAGAACGGGGTGAACGTGCCGCCCTCGCCCGCCGCGCCCGCGACCTCCTGCCACGTGCCGGAGGTCTTGTCGAGGACCTGGACGGTGATCTGGCCGGAGTAGTCCTTCTCGTCGTCCCAGCCGATCGCCGCGACGCCGATCAGGGGCGCGATGTCCTTGATCCTGTCGTCGCCGTGGTTGCTGACGTTGAACCGGAAGTTGGTCCAGCCGCTGCCCGCGACGATGGTCTCGGGCAGGCCCGACAGGTTGCTGCTGAGGTCGTCGCTGACCTCGGTGAGGTCGTTGCCGTCCTCGTCGACACAGATGTCGGCGCCACCGTCTCCAGGAGTGCTCTCGCTCGGGCTCGGCGAGGCGGTCGCGGAAGACGACGCGCTGGCGCTGCTCTCGTCCGACGCGGGAGTGCTCTCGTCCGCGGCCGGGGTGCTCTCGTCGGCGGCGGGCGTGCTCTCGTCCGCCGCGGGGGTGCTCTCGTCGGCGGCCGGGGTGCTGTCCTCGGCCGCGGGGGTGCTCTCGTCGGCGGCGGGGGTGCTGTCCGCCGCGGCCGGGGTGCTCTCGGCCACGGTCGGCGTCTCGTCGGATGCGAACGCGGTCGGCGCCGACAGCAGGGCCAGCGGGCCTATGACGGCCGTTACGGCCGCAGCGGCCAGGGCACGGCGAAGCTTCATGAAGACCTCGGAAAGTCCGGGGTGCCACGTCGTCGCAGCACGCGAATGGAAGAGGCCGTCGCGTGTGGGGCGCGGGTGTGGCCGTTGGTTCTGCAGGTGTGACCGGCCAGGTCCGAAAAAGGTTGTCCTCTTACTGACAGAACTTTTATGTGGGCTGGGTCACATGACGTTCACGGGGTCCTTGGGACCGCTGGGGTCCGTGGGGTCCCTGGCGTTCGCGGGAGTCGCCCGACGCAAGCGAAGGGCCCCGCGGGACGGATCCGCGGGGCCCTTCTCCGTCAGCACCAGCGTCAGGGCAGCGCCGGTGCCTGGCGAGCGGCGCCGGGGGGTTGCGCCGCTGGTTCGCGTACCACCGGTGCGCCGTCGGTCGCCGCCCCGGCGCACACGGGGCGCGCGCATGGTGTCGACCATTGGCAGCCAGGCAGTGGAATGCGAGGTTCTGCTGCGGGACTTGGGGCTTTTGTCGCCGCCGGCCGAGTACCCGGCCGTGCGGTCTGTTCTTGCATCGTGCTGGAAGGGCCACGGCCTACGCAACCGTTTCGACCACCTCTGGACAGATTCCGTCGGTCGGCCCCGAGCGTCCCCGGAGCCGACCGTTCTTGAGTGACCGGGCTGCTGTCCCCTGCCGTCCGGTCACACCCTGGAGCGAGGTCCCACGACGCACGGCACGATCCGTACGTCTCATCGCCCCAGCGAAGCCACGCGTGGTTTTTTCGGGCCCGCCCCTGGCTGACACGGACATCGGGACCAACGAAGCCCGCGGCGAACGGGTCACGCGCCGTACGGGTGAGAGCGCGGCCGAACTCAGATACGACCCCGGCACAGTTCGAGCAGGATCATCGCCAGGGACGTGCCGGGCTTGCCGAGAGCGTCCCTGTAGTGGCCGAGGACCTCCATCTCGCGGGAGAGGTTCACCCGGCGCCCGCCGGATGCGATGCGGGCCTCCTGGATCACGGCGGAGACGGCCATGCGCTCCTGGAGGAGGCCGATGATGTGGTCGTCCAGGGCGTCGATCCGCTCCCGCGCACCGGTGATCACGTCCGCGGCGTCGTCGTTGCGCGCGCCGGTCCTGTCGAGTACGTCGCTCATGGTGGGGCTCCTCGTGAGGTGGGGTGGTGCGCCCCGGAGCGGCAAGGTCCGGAAAACGGCAGGCGCCCCGGGCCTTGTCGGCCCGGGGCGCCTGGGAAGTCGCTTGTCAGTTGCTCAAGCAGCACGACCATGGCAGCCGGTGGGCCGGTTGCCATAGGTAAAGACGAAGGTCTCGTGCGTGAACATGCGGCCAGTATGCCCGGGCGGACGGGCGCCTCCAAGTCGGTTCGGATGGTGAGACGCCTCGCAGGAGCTGCCTACGAGACCTCCTCCTGGGCGTCCCGGGACCTCCGTCAAGGCCCTCCGCCGTGGGATCCGACCAGGTCGCCCGCCGCACCCCGTTAGAATCGACAAAACAGACCCCTGCCCACCGCCGGAAGGCAACCCGTGTCATCAGCGACTCCCGCTGCCGCCACCCCCGACACCGTCCTGGTCGTCGACTTCGGTGCGCAGTACGCCCAGCTCATCGCCCGTCGAGTCCGCGAGGCGCGGGTCTACAGCGAGATCGTGCCGAGCACCATGCCGGTCGCGGACATGCTCGCCAAGAACCCGGCGGCGATCATCCTCTCCGGCGGCCCCTCGTCGGTGTACGCGGAGGCCGCCCCCCGCCTCGACCGCGAGATCTTCGAGGCCGGCGTCCCCGTCTTCGGCATGTGCTACGGCTTCCAGCTGATGGCCACGGCCCTCGGCGGCACCGTCGACGACAACGGCGCCCGCGAGTACGGCCGTACGCCGCTGACCGTCTCCAAGCCGGGCTCCACCCTTTTCGAGGGCACCCCGGACGAGCAGTCGGTGTGGATGTCGCACGGCGACGCCTGCTCCGCCGCCCCCGAGGGCTTCACGGTGACCGCGGCCACGGACGTCGTCCCGGTCGCGGCCTTCGAGAACGACGAGAAGAAGCTGTACGGCGTCCAGTACCACCCCGAGGTCATGCACTCCACGCACGGCCAGCAGGTGCTGGAGCACTTCCTGTACCGGGGCGCGGGCCTCAAGCCGGACTGGACGACCGGCAACGTCATCGAGGAGCAGGTCGCCGCGATCCGCGCCCAGGTCGGCGACAAGCGCGCCATCTGCGGTCTGTCGGGCGGTGTGGACTCGGCCGTCGCCGCCGCTCTCGTCCAGAAGGCCATCGGCTCGCAGCTGACCTGCGTGTATGTCGACCATGGCCTGATGCGCAAGGGCGAGACCGAGCAGGTCGAGAAGGACTTCGTCACCGCGACCGGCGCGAACCTGAAGGTCGTCGACGCGAGCGAGCGGTTCCTGAACGCGCTGGCAGGTGTGTCCGACCCGGAGACCAAGCGCAAGATCATCGGCCGGGAGTTCATCCGCGTCTTCGAGCAGGCCCAGCTGGAGATCCTTCAGGAGGACGGCCCCGAGGTCGCCTTCCTCGTCCAGGGCACCCTCTACCCCGACGTCGTCGAGTCCGGTGGCGGCACGGGCACGGCCAACATCAAGTCCCACCACAACGTGGGCGGCCTTCCCGAGGACATCGAGTTCGAGCTCGTCGAGCCGCTGCGCCAGCTGTTCAAGGACGAGGTGCGGATGGTCGGCCAGGAGCTGGGGCTCCCGGAGGAGATCGTCCAGCGCCAGCCCTTCCCCGGCCCGGGCCTCGGCATCCGGATCGTCGGCGAGGTCACCAAGGAGCGGCTCGACCTGCTCCGCGAGGCCGACGCCATCGCCCGCGAGGAGCTGACGGCCGCCGGTCTCGACCGCGACATCTGGCAGTGCCCGGTCGTGCTGCTCGCGGACGTGCGCTCCGTCGGCGTCCAGGGCGACGGCCGGACGTACGGCCACCCGATCGTCCTGCGTCCGGTCTCCTCCGAGGACGCCATGACGGCCGACTGGTCCCGTCTCCCGTACGACGTCCTCGCGAAGATCTCGACCCGGATCACCAACGAGGTCGCCGACGTCAACCGCGTCGTGCTCGACGTGACGAGCAAGCCGCCGGGCACCATCGAGTGGGAGTAGGAGCCCCCTAGGTGCGCTTGATCGTGCGCAGGGGCTCACCGGGCTTCCAGATCTCGACGACCAGGTACTTGTCGTCCTCGACGTAGGTCCGTACGACCTCCGTCAGCTCGGTGCGGAAGAGGTGGAACGGCTGCGGCGGTTCCACCTCTTTCACGTATGTCTCCTTCGCCTCGCCGTCCTCCACCCCGATCGCCCGTCCGCTGATCCGCACGTCACCGCCGCCCATCCCGGTGCCCGGCCCCGGGTTCGTCTGGAGGGCGAAACGGGGGTCGCGGTTCAGGTCGAGGGCCTTGAGCGAGCCAGGCATCATGCCGAGCCACAGCTCGCCGTCGAGGAAACGGACCTCCAGGCCGGTGGTGCGCGGGGAGCCGTCCTTGCGGAGGGTGGCCAGGACGTGATGCGTGAACGCGCCGAAACGGTCTTCGGCGATCTTCGCCAGTTCGGGTTCCGCCTCGGTGAAAGCCCCCCAGTTCGCCGCCGTGTTCGCTGCCGTATTTGCTGTCATACGGCGAGTGTGGCGCCCAATCCGGACAACCACTGTCGGGATTCTTCGGCGTTGCCGGATAACGGTTGCGCACTCTCTTCACAGGACGGCCCTGTTCTCCTGGGCTGACCGGGGGTAACTTCCGGTCCGTAACGGAAACGCCAGTGCTGGAGGCCATATGCACGGGCCCACACCGCCCCTTCCCCTGCCCACCGACCGGCTGCGGTTCGCCATGCCGCCGATGCACGAGTCGCTGGACGACGAGCGGCGGCACCGCAAAGAGCGGCTGGCGGGGGCGCTGCGGCTCTTCGGGCGGCTCGGCTTCGAGGACGGGGTCTCCGGCCACATCACCGCGCGCGACCCGGAGTACAGCGACTGTTTCTGGGTGAACCCGTTCGGCATGCCGTTCAAGCACGTCACCGTGAGTGACCTCGTGATGGCCAACCAGGACGGGCAGGTGATCGAGGGCCGCTATCACGTGAACCAGGCCGCGTTCACCGTGCACGCTCAGGTCCATGCCGCCCGGCCCGACGTCGTCGCCGTCGCCCACTGCCACTCCGTGCACGGGCGGGCTCTGTCCACGCTCGGCGACCTCCTCGACCCGATGACCCAGGAGTCCTGCGCCTTCTACGAGGACCTCGCGCTGTACGACGCGTACACCGGTGTGGCCGTCGACGCCGAGGAGGGCCGCCGGATCGCGGCCGCGCTCGACACCCACAAGGCGCTCGTCCTGCGCAACCACGGGCTGCTGACCGTCGGCGCCTCGGTGGACGCGGCGGCCTGGTGGTTCCTGTCGCTGGAGCGGTCCTGCCAGGTACAGCTGACCGCGAAGGCCGCCGGCCGCCCGATTCTCATCGACCACCGGCAGGCCGTCGCGACGCGCGAGCAGCTCGGCGGCGACCTGGTCGCATGGATCAACTACCAGCCCCTCTGGCAGGACATCAGCCGCAGCGAACCTGATCTGCTCTCCTAGGTTGCTGGTTGCTGGTTGCTGGTTGCTGGTTGCTGACGGGTGCGGGGCTAGAAGCCGCGTAGGACGGCTGCCTTCGTCGCCGCGAACTCCTCGTCCGTGAGTACGCCGTCGCGGTGCAGTTCGCCCAACTCCCGCAGGCGGCGCAGAAGTGCGTCGTGGTGGTCGGTCGCGGGCGGCAGGGCGGCCGGGTGCGGGGGCCCGTCCAGGTAGTCGCCCTGGCGGATGGACGGATGCGGCAGGCGCGCGGTGACCGCGGTGGCGACGAGGGCGGTGAGAAGGTCGCGTCGGGTGCTGCCCCACAGATCGAGGGCGTACGGGTCCTTCTCGGGCGGCAGTTTGGAGAAGGCGGTCTCGCGCGTCACGAAACGCAGGAAGCCGTCCTCGTAGCCGGAGTTGGGCAGCCACTCGACCTGCATCAGATCGCCGACGGCGATGATCCGCGGGCCCGTCGCGCGCTTGACCCGGTCCGAGGTGTCGCTCCAGTCGATCCGCACCTGGGCGCCGTCGAAGGAGACCATGCCGTCGCTGGACCGGACGGACACCGGGACGGGCGGCCCGGGGAGAAGGTACGTCTTGGTCGGCTCCTTGGGGATCTGGTCCAGGAGCAGGCCGCGGCGGATCTCCTCGGCGACGTACTCCGCGACACCGGCCCGGTCGATGTCCACCGTCAGCCGGTAGGGATCGGCCGCCTCGGGCAGCCGTCCGCCGGTCGCCTGCAGGAGCGGGTCGGCGCCCTCGCGGAGCCTGAGACGCAGGCGGCCGCGCTTGCGTTCGGGTTCGTAGACGATGCCTGACATCGCCTCCAGGGGCACGGCGATCTCGCCGTACGTCTGCCGGAACAGCGGCACCGAGCGGTGCAGCCCCGGCGTGATCCGCAGCGTGCTGCCGTCGAAGGCCCAGCTCCCGTCGCGCTGGATGATCTCGGCCATACGGAAATTCTCGCAGCCTGGTCAACACGGGGTCCGGCGCTTCACCCGCGCTGACCAGACCTGCCGGGTTCGGGACCTGTTCAGTACGGCACAATTCGCTGTCATCGCGGGGGAGTTGTCAGGCAGTTGTACGGCAGTCAGGCGTACGGAAGATCCGTACGGGAAGCCTGGCTGCCTGACTGTGCAGAGCTTGTGGCGCGGGGAAGGCGGCAGCGGACGTGGCGGTGCAGGAGGCGAGACACGGCGAGGAGCGCGGTGCCGGGCAACGGGCCGGGCAGGGCGCCGGGCCCGGTGCGGCCGGATCCGGTGCGTATGGATCCGGTACGGCCGGATCCCATACGGCCGGATCCGGTGCGCACGGAGGCGGGTGCACCTGCGGGGACTGCCCGCACGGCGCCCGCGCGGGGCACCGGCGCGCCGTCGCCGAATTCCTCGCCAAGCGCGACGAGTTCGCCTCCGGGCAGGGGCTGCCCGCCGGTGTCGCGCACTCGGTGTCCGCGTCCCGGCAGTGGGTCTCCGAGGAACTGACCCAGTCCGCGGACCTCGTCGCCGAGCGCGGGCGGCTGGAGGGCGAGGCCTGGCTCGGGCGGCTGTGGCGCTATACGGCGTGCGCCGTGTGGGGTGGCGTCGGTGCCCTGCTGCTGGTGCAGGCGCTCACCGCGATCGGCGCCGGCTGGACCGCCGCGCGGACGGCGGGGCTCCTCGCCGCGGTTGTCCTTGGCGGACTGCTCACGGGCGCGGGCTTCCTGCACCGGGCGAGGGGCGGTGTCCTCGCCCCTGTCATCGGCGAGGACAACAGGCTCTCCACCTCCCGTGCGGTGGCGGCGAGTTGGGTGCTGTTCGTGGTGTACGCCGTCCTCGTGCTGGTCGGGCAGCTCGTGGCGGCCTCGGGCCACGGGGAGCGGGACCGGCTGATCGCCGGGCTCGAACTCGCCCGCGGCGCGGGTGTGGTGACCGTCGTCGCCGTGGTGTGCGGGATCGCGGTGCTGGTGCGGCGGGTGGTGGGGCTGCGGGTGCTGGGGCAGCGGCTGCAGAAGGTACGGGCGGACCGGCCGCGCGCGGCGGACCTCCTGACGGACGACTCGGGGCGGGGCAACTTCGCCGACCTCCAGTACGTGGTCGTCGGCGCGGTCGCTCTGCTCTTCGCGGCGGTACGGCTGGCCCGGCGGCCCGAGCAGCTGCCCGATCTGCCCTGGGGACTCGCGGTGCTGGTGCTGGTGTCGGCAGGAACGTATCTCGCCGGGAAGTACGCCGAAGGCGGGCGGCCGGTGATCCTTTCCGTCGTGCGGGCCCGGGAGGCGGGGGATCTGGACGCGCCGATCCGCACCGGGGACGACATCGAGATCCGCGGCGCCGGCTTCGTGCCGCCCGGCGCGCAGAGCGCGGACCGGCTGTCCCGGATGGTCGTCCGCATCGGCACCGTCCATGTCCACGTGCCGTTGATCCCGGTGCCCGGCGGATTCAGCAACCCCACGGACGCGGTACTGACCGTGCCGGTGCCGGTTGACGTGGAGGCCGGGCGGGTGGAGGTGCAGGTGGTCACCGCGGCGGGGGTCGAGACCAATCGATGCGTGATCGATGTGACGGAGTGAGGGGGCGTCGGCTTTCGTCTTTTCAGCCCGTCCGGCGTTTGAGGACGAGGCCGTCCAGGCCGAAAGGGGGGTCTGGGGGCGCAGCCCCCAGGTACGGGACGGGTAGAGGCGGAGGGGGCGAAGGACGGTTTTGGGGATCACCCGGCGCCGGGTGACCGGACGGGCCGGAGGGGGACAAAGTCAGGAAAACGGGCCCCCGGAGATTGAGCGGGGTCCAACCGTCGTACGTATGGTCTGTTAAGGGGTCAACGGCACGCGGGCGAGAGGCGGCGGAGGGCGATGGCTCACGGTACTCGGATGGATACCCCCACCCCCTATCTCGACGGCGGCCGGGACTGGCGGGACACCGCGACCCGCTACGCCCTGCTGCCCTTGAGGGTCTTCCTCGGCGTCACCTTCATCTACGCGGGGCTGGACAAGCTCACGGACAGCGCGTTCATGAAGGACAGCGGCGCCGGATCGATCGGCGAGATGATGCGCAACGTCCGCGGCTCCTCGGCGATCCCGGCCCTCGTCGACCTGGCGCTGAAGAACCCCGTCGGCTTCGGCTATGCCATCGCCCTCGGTGAGCTGGCCGTCGGCATCGGCACCCTGATCGGGCTGCTGGCCCGACTCGCCGCCCTGGGTGGTGCGTTCATCTCGCTGAGCCTGTGGCTGACCGTGAGCTGGGCCTCCGATCCGTACTACTACGGGAACGACCTCGCCTATCTGATGGCCTGGCTGCCCCTGGTCCTCGCCGGCGCGTCGGTCTTCTCCCTGGACGCGTCCCTGCGCGCGAGGCGCAGGCAGCGCGCCGGGGGCTATCGCTGAGCCGTTCGGCAGGGCTTCGGCCGGATGCTCAGGGCTCCGGCTGGACCTCGGGATCCGGCCTGTCCCTCGGGATCCGGCCTGTCCCACACGGCTCAGGCCGCGCTTCCTCAGGTCCCGGCCGGTTTCACACGGCTCAAGCCGGTTCCTCAAGCCCCGGCCGGTTCCTCACGGTTCAGGCCGCGCTTCCTCAGGTCCCGGCCGGTTCCACACGGCTCAGGCCGGTTCCTTCAGCTCCTTGGGTGTCTGGTCCCTGCGGGCCGAGCGGCGCCTGCGGATCATGTGGGTCAGGAAGGCCGCCGCGCTCGCGAGGCACAGGCCGGCCGTGACGAGGGGAATCACCGCGAACCACGGCGTCTCCCAGGCGCCGCCCGCGTCACCGGCGTAGATGGTGCCCGCGAGGGCGAAGGAGAGGCCCGCGATCAGCTTTCCGGGCTGGAACTCATGACGTAGCACGGGCCACCTCCGCTTGTCCTACGCCGACCTCGAGGTCGAGTTCGAGCGTGCCGCCGTTCTTGTCGCCGGTCGTGGGGGAGAGCGTCACCTGCTTGTGCTTGTCCGGCTCCACGTCCACGTCCTTCTTGCCGTCGCCCGGCAGCTGGATGTCGCCGACGCCCACGTCGATGTTCAGCTTCACGGTCGCGTCCTTGGGGACGATCACCTTGAGCCGGCCGGCGCCCACGTTCGCACTCGTCCTCACCGTCTGGCCCTTGGCGAGGTCGAGATGGGTCAGATCCAGCGTGCCGACGCCCGTGCCGAGGTGGAACGACTCCTGCGCGGCGGCCACGGTGGCCGGCGTCCAGTCGGTCCGTGTCCAGTGGGTGGTGATGTCCTTCGGCAGAGCCACGGAGGCTGCCAGCAGACCCGCGGTGAGCACTGCCAGGAAGATCGAGCCCGCTCCCGTACGCCCCAGGAACGCGCTGATCGCGATGCCCAGGCCGAACACGATGAGCGCACCGGACAGGCCGATCTGCAGGCTGGTGCCGAGCGCGTGGTCCTCCCACGTCAGGCCCGTGCCGAGGCCGCCCGTGAGCAGCGCGAGCAGGAACACCCAGCCGCCGATCCAGCGCGGCCCGCGCGGCTTGGGCTCCCGCGCCGTCCGTATGTCCTGGCGGACGGTGCCGCGAGCGATGTTGACCGCCGCCGCGACGTCCCGCTCCCGGGAGTCCTTCGGGCCCCACAGGTAGCCGGTGCCGCCCACGTGCGAGCCGTCCTTGACGATCGGGTCGCGCCACCAGGAGGGGTAGGAGGCGGGGACGGGCGGGGCCTTGGCCTCGGGCGGGGCGTCGGCCACGGCCTGGGCGGCGAGCGGGTCGGGATCGGGGGCGCCGCGCTGCTGCGACCAGTAGCCCGCGCCCGCGAGGAGGAGGGAGAGAACCACGGCGAAGGCCAGCACCCCGCCGTTCTTGAGCATGGAGAGGAAGACGCCGCAGCCGACCAGCGCGAAGAGCACACTCGCCAGGGCCTGGCCGTCGACACGGCCCGTGAGGAGCTTGCGCACCTCGTTCTCGTCCTCGTCGTCGGAGGGAACGAACAGCCAGACGAAGCCGTAGAAGATGAGGCCGAGGCCGCCGGTCGCGGAGAGCACCGCGAGGACGACCCGGAAGATCACCGGGTCCATGTCGCAGTGCCGCCCGAGCCCTGCGCACACCCCGCCCAGCATCTTCTGCCGGGGGTCGCGCCGGAACTTGCGCGGGACCTCGGGCGCGGCCGCGCCCTCGTGCACACGCGGTTCCTCACCCGTGGCACCCGCGGCGGGCGCGGTGTCCCGCGGGCCGGTGTCCGGTGGTGGGGAGCCCGGGCCGGAGTCCGGCTCCGCTGCCGCGTGCTGGTGATCTGTCATGCGTCCATGGTGCCGGGCGCGGGCCCGCTGCGGCAGTCGGGATGACCCTGGCCGGACCCTGATATCGGCCCTGACATGTGCGGGGACGGGGCGGGGATTCGAAGATCAGGGGAGTCTCGGGGCTCGACCCTGATGCTCCGGACCGCCATGCGTGTGAACATCGATGGCATGCCGGAAGCCGCAGCAGTGCCCCTCGTCGACCCGCGGCCCCCGCGCAAGCTCTACCGCAGCAGCGACGGACGCTGGCTCGGAGGCGTGGCGCGTGGGCTCGCCGGGCATCTCGGGCTGCCGGTGGCCTGGGTGCGGCTCGTCTTCGTCGGCCTGTTCATGGCGGACGGGCTCGGCGGCCTGCTCTATGCCTCCTTCTGGTTCTTCGTGCCGCTGGGAGTCGGCGGCGTCGACTCCGTACGGCCCTCGGCCTTCACCACCGAGACCGCACCCGACGGCCGCCGCAGACTCGTCGCCCGCAAGCCCGACAAGGGCCAGATCGTCGCCCTGCTCCTCATGGTCGTCGTCGCCATGGTCTTCGTCGGCAATGTGAACCTCGGCGGCGGAGCCAAGGCGTATCTGTGGCCGACCGTGCTCGTCGGCGCGGGCGTCGCCCTGGTCTGGCGCCAGGCGGACAACGCGCGGCGGGCCCGCTGGGCGGAGGTCGGCCGTCGCAGGCACACCCTCACGCTGCTCCGCTCGGCGGCCGGCGTCCTGCTCGTCACCGCGGGCGTCACCGGCATCTTCGTGCTGCAGGGATCCGCCGCCCACCTCGGCTCGGTGCTCCAGGCCGCGCTCGCCGTGCTCGTCGGCATAGCGCTCCTGGCCGGTCCCTACCTCGTCCGGATGACGCAGGACCTCTCCGAGGAGCGGCTGATGCGGATCCGCGCCCAGGAGCGGGCGGAGGTCGCCGCCCATGTCCACGACTCGGTGCTGCACACCCTGACCCTGATCCAGCGCAACGCGGAGAACGCCAACGAAGTACGGCGGCTGGCCCGCGCCCAGGAGCGCGACCTGCGCGCCTGGCTGTACAAACCGGAGGGCACCGGCAAGGACGAGGCCGACGAGCCCGACACCCTCGCCGAGGCGGTCCGCCGCAATGCCGCCGAGGTCGAGGACAAGCACGGGGTGCCCCTGGAGGTCGTCATCGTCGGCGACTGCCCCCTCGACGACGGCCTGAGCGCACAGATGCAGGCCGCGCGGGAAGCAATGGTGAACGCCGCCAAGTACGGTGGCGACGGCGGCGCGGTACAGGTCTACGCCGAAGTCGAGGGCAGGACGGTCTTCGTGTCCGTCCGAGACCGCGGCCCCGGCTTCGACCTCGACTCGATACCCGCCGACCGTATGGGCGTCAGAGAATCGATCATCGGCCGCATGGAGCGCAACGGCGGAACGGCGCGGCTGCGCGCCGTCCCGGACGGCGGCACGGAGGTCGAACTGGAAATGGAGAGGGCGGAGAAGACGTCATGAGCGACGCGAACGAGCCGACCGGAGCGGTCGAGCCGAACGCCGGCGCGACAGGGGCGGGTGCGACCGGGGCGACCGCTCCGACGGGTGCCGCCGTGACCCCCGAACCCGTCGGAACAGCCGGCCCGGCCGGGGCCCCCGATGGGCGCCATGTGCGGGTCGTCCTCGTCGACGACCACCGGATGTTCCGTACGGGCGTCCAGGCGGAGATCGGGCAGACCGACCGGACCGGCGTCGAGGTGGTCGGGGAGGCCGCCGACGTCGACCAGGCGGTCACCGTGATCACGGCCACGCGCCCCGAGGTGGTGCTCCTCGACGTCCACCTCCCCGGTGGCGGCGGCGTCGAAGTCCTGCGTCGCTGCGCCCCGTTGATGTCCGACGCCGAGCAGCCGGTCCGTTTCCTCGCGCTGTCCGTGTCGGATGCCGCGGAGGACGTCATCGGGGTGATCCGCGGCGGTGCCCGAGGCTACGTCACCAAGACGATCACCGGTACGGACCTTGTGGACTCCGTCTTCCGCGTCCAGGACGGCGACGCGGTCTTCTCCCCGCGGCTGGCCGGCTTCGTCCTCGACGCGTTCGCCTCGACGGACGCGCCGCCCGTCGACGAGGACCTCGACCGCCTCACCCAGCGCGAGCGCGAGGTCCTGCGCCTCATCGCCCGTGGATATGCGTACAAGGAGATCGCCAAGCAGCTCTTCATCTCCGTCAAGACGGTCGAGTCCCATGTCTCCGCCGTGCTGAGGAAGCTTCAGCTGTCCAACCGGCACGAGCTGACGCGGTGGGCGACGGCGCGGCGGCTGGTCTGATCCCACCCCACCGCCACCCGTGCGTCACTCCTCGGCGGCGCCGGGGTTCACGGCGACCGCCTTGAAGAACGTGTAGTGGAAGGTGCCGTCGTCGGCTGCCGTGCGGTGCAGGTCCGTGATGCCCCGGTCCCAGTCGGACGGGGTCATCAGGCCCGCGGCGAGGGCGTCCTCGCGGACGGACTCGATCATGGCGATGAAGGTGTTGCGGGTGAAGCCGTTCACCAGGGCGGGACGGGAGCGGTCGGCGTAGACGGTGCGGGGGCGGACCACGACATCCTCGTATCCTGCGCCGGTGACGAGAGGGTACAACTGGCGGCCGATCAGAGCGTTTCCGCCTGCGGTGGACTGGAGCTGGACCTGACAGTCGATCGCCGCGTGGGCGTAGGCGCTGTCGGGGTGGAAGAGCGGCGAGCCGTGGTCGCCCTCGATGACGGTGAGTGTGCCGCCGGGCTTCAGGACGCGCCGCAGGGCGGCCAGGGCCTGGCCCGGGGCCGGAAGATGCTCCAGCACGAAGCAGACGAAGACATGGTCGAACTCGGCGTCGGGGAAAGGAAGTTCGAAGAGGTTCGCCTGGAGCCACTCCACCTGCGCCCCGGGTGCGTGCGCGGTCACCCGGGCGCGTGCCTGGGCCAGTGAGTCGGCCGAGATGTCCGCCGCGACGAAGTGGGCCAGGGGGCTCCCCGTCACCAGGTGCACCGTCTGGGCGCCCACTCCGCAGCCGACCTCAAGAACCTTGCTGCCCGGGGGGTACGCCGTGCCGGAGTGCAGCAGGGCCGCCAAGGTGTCGGCCTGGTCGCCGAGGCGGCGGGTCTCGTGGGCGGAGTAGCCGTGCACGTAGCCGATGTCATCGATTTCTACAGGATCTACAGGCGTGGTCATGGACCGACCCTCGCCCGACGGTGGCCCGGCATACAGGGCCAATGGACACCATGTATGCGGGACCAATGTCCGGCGCCTGGTGCCTGGTGCCTGCTGCCTGACGCTTGGTGCCTGGCGCCCGATGTCGTGAGCGGCAGCTACCGGTGCTCCGCGAAGTGCGCAGGCGCCAACACCCGTAGCGCCCACCGGTAATGACGTACGGCCTTCACGACTCCTATCAGGCCGGTCATCCACAGGATCAGGCCGATGCCCATACCCAGGACCACCTCGCTGAAGTACGTCTTCCTTGTCCCGGCCGCCGCGAAGGAGGCCCACAGGCCGATCGCGCCCACCACGATCGAGGAGAGGAACCAGAAGAGACTGAGGCCCGGCGAGCGGAGGCGGGCGTCCGTCGGCGGGTGGCTGTCCAGGTGCAGCCAGGCGTCGAGGAGTTCACGCAGCTTCCGGTCGCGGCGGACGGCGAGGACGACGGCCACGACGGAGGGCGCGAGGGCGGCCAGGCCGAGGATCGCGAAGACCGGGCCCAGGATGAAGCCGGTGGGATCGTGCTGCTCGATCTGCTGCAGCGGAAGCACCAGCAGGGACCAGCCGATGATCGCGGCGAGCGCCAGCAGCCAGAGCAGCAGCACCCGGTGCACCCCGAGGCTCCGCCTCAGCAGCTCCTCCAGCGCCCGCCTCCGGTCGGCCAGCAGCGCTGCCCGGTCCGGCCACGTCCGGATATGCGGGGGCGGAGGGGGTGGCGGCACGGAGGAGCGGGGCATCGGGACCTTCCCGGACGGCGGCACGTACAGCGAGGAGCGAAACTCGCGTCGACGCTACAGCGGTCCCGTCGCCGCTCTCACACCACCCGCGTCGCCCCCGCGAACGGCATCTCGTCGATCGGGGCGAGCCGGACCGGAGCCGTCGGGTTCGGGGCGTGGATCATCTGCCCGTTTCCGACGTAGATGCCCACATGGCTGATGCCGGAGTAGAAGAACACCAGGTCTCCGGGGAGCAGTTCGGAGCGCGCGACGCGACGGCCGGCGCCGATCTGGGCGTACGTCGTCCGCGGCAGCGAGATGCCCGCGGAGCGGTACGCGGCCTGGGCGAGGCCCGAGCAGTCGAAGGCGTCCGGACCGGTGGCGCCCCACACGTAGGGGCTGCCGAGCTTGCTGTAGGCGTACGAGACGGCAGTGGCCGCACGGGAGTTGGGGGCGTCGGCCGCGGCGGAACCCGGCGTGGTCAGGCTCTCGCGCGGTGAAGTGGAGGAGCGCGAGGCGTGCCCCGCTCCGCCCGTCTGGGCGAGCCGCGTGCGCTCGGCAGTGGTGAGCTGCGACAGCAGACGCCGTGCCGTGTCCAGCTTCCCGGTGATCGTCTGCTTGTGCCGCTTCAGCTCCGCCTGGCGTGACTTGAGCGAGGCGAGCTCCACATGGGCGGCCCCGCGCAGCTGCTCGATCTCCCGCAGTTGCTTGCGTACGCGGGCCACGGCCTGTGCCTGCCGGTCGCCGGCGCGTTCGGCGAACTCGGCGCCGTCCAGGTAACGGTCGGGATCGTCGGAGAGGGCGAGCTGCAGCGCGGGGTCGAGGCCGCCGCTGCGGTACTGCGCCGCGGCGATCGAACCGAGTGCGTCCCGTGCGGAGTTGAGCCCCTCCGTCTTGCGTGCCGCCTCGTCGCGCAGCTTGTCCAGCCGCTCCTCGGACCTGTCGGCCTTCTCCTTCGCGCCGTTGTACTTCTCGGTGGCCACCTCGGCCTCCTCGTACAACTTGTCGACCTTGGCCTTCACCTGCGCTGCCGACAGGTGTGGCTCGGCGTGACCCGTTCCGTCGAAGCCCGTCGCCGTCGCCGCTCCGGCGAGAGCGATCGTGGCCGCTGTGCGGGCCGTACCGCCTCCGAGCGAGCGCTGTCTGGGCTTGCGGTGCGCTGCCACGAGGGCCCACATCCTTCCGTACGACCGCCGGGGCGTGAGCGGTGAGCGGTGACGCGTCCGACGGCGGCCCACACAGGGGGAGCGGGCCGCCGCCGGACCTTCTCGGCGGTGGTGTCCGACTGCCGCCCCTGGCCCGGGCGGCGGTGGGGAGCCGGTCACCTGGTGGAGGACGCTAAACCTCACTTAGGTCGAGTGGTAACGCAATGTACGGAAATGATCCGACTCGACCGCCGGGCGACCGTCCGTGGCCGTGATCCCGTTCCTCTGCAGCCGACTTCACGGAGTGTGCTGACCGATGAGGTGGTTCGGCGGCGGCCGGGGGCGGCACCGTGCTAGGCCACCGTCCGGCGCCTTCCGTGTGCCGCATCCTGCCGAGGTCCACCCGGGGGGAGGCCCGGTGCTCAGGGGAACGCGGGCCCCCGGTTAGGCTCCGGCCTCATGGACGTACTCATCCATCTCTTCGTCGGCCTGCACATCATCGGCATCGCCGCGCTCCTCGGCGGCTTCTTCACCCAGATGAAGGCGATGGGCCAGGGCACCGCCCGGTTCGTTCCCGCGATGCTCCACGGCGCGCTGACCATGCTGGTCACGGGCGTCGCGCTGGTCGGGCTCAACCAGGCCGACGACCACACGGTCAACACCTTCAAGATCGGCGTGAAGCTGGCCCTGCTGATCGTGATCCTGGGGCTCGTCTACGTGAAGCGCGACGACGAGAAGGTCGACAAGGGGCTGTTCGGGCTGGTCGGCCTGCTGACCACGGCGAACATCTTCATCGCGGTGCTCTGGACCTGACCGCCCCGGCCGCCCCGGCTGCCACGAGCAACCAGGCCGCCACCGCGATCCACAGCAGCGTCTGCCCCGGGCCGCTCAGCCATCCGCTGCCGAGGGCGGTCCCGACCGCCAGGGTCGCCACCGCCGTCATCCCCATGGGGAACACGGTCGCCCAGCGCCGTACGTCGTAGTGCGGCCGCGGCCAGACCGCCTCGGCGGCGAACAGGACGACGTACCAGGCGAGGTCCAGCACGAGCAGCGCGGCGGTGACTGCGCGCAGGACGCCGTTGTCGTCGTCGTTCCACAGGTACTGGTTCGCGTGGTGCGCGGTCACGAGCTTCGCCCCGGCCAGCGCCGAGATGGCGAGCGCACCGCCCGCCACCCACTGGTCCCCGGCCCCGGTGGCCACCTGCCGGATGTCGAAGCGGAGCAACGCCACCCCGTAGAGGACGATCCCGAGCCAGAACAGCGCCAGCGCGGCATGCGCGAGCCACTCCACGCCCACCAGCGCGGCCAGCACGGAGCCCAGCACGGCGAGCCCCTGGGTGGCCACACAGCCGAGGAACACCGCTCCGGGCATACGGCGCCCCCAGTGCCGTACGACCACGATCAGCAGCCCCGGCCAGAGCAGGGCCGCCAGCGCGAGCAGCGCCTCGGCGAGACCCAGCCACCCGAGGGCGGACAGCCGGGTGCCGAGCACGGTGGTCGCGGCGATGGCGGTGAGTGCGCCCGGCGTGCACGCCTCCGCCACCCAGCGCGCCCGGTCCCGTACGAGCCGCACCCCGAAGTCCGCGGCGAGCGCGAGCCATGCGATGACCGCCAGGACCAGGGCGATACGGGACAGGGTCTCGTAGCCGGTCAGGGACAGCCCGACGGAGACGATGCCGGTGGCCATGACGGCGGCCCCGGCGGCGGGCGGACGCTCCGCCCACCACGCGCGGAGCTGGGAGATGCCTGACATGCGCCCGATGCTAGGGATCTTCGCGCGGCTTGCCGTGCTGCACGCGCGCGTGGAGGACGAAAAACGCATACGGCACGAAAAAGGGGGTCCACGCGCGCGTGGACCCCCTCCCTACGGTGCGTTCACGCCGGTCGCACCACGCTGTGGATGATCGAGGAGCCGGCGTAGTAGACGGACTCCTCGCGGACGTACGAGCCCGGCTTCGGGGCGTGGATCATCATGCCGTTGCCTATGTAGAGGCCGACGTGGCTGATGTCGTCGTAGAAGAAGATCAGGTCGCCGGGTTGTGCGTTGGAGAGGGAGACCGTCGTGCCCGCGTTGACCTGGTCGTAGGTGGTGCGCGGGAGGTCGACGCCGGCCGCCTTCCAGGCGGCCTGGGTGAGCCCGGAGCAGTCGTACGAGTCGGGGCCGGTGGCGCCCCACACATACGGCTTGCCGACCTGGGCGCGGGCGAAGGCGAGCGCCTTGGCGGCCTTCGTGGCGTACGAGGAGTCGCCGGTGGAGGTGCCGGTGCCTGTGCCCGTGCTTCCCGAACTCGAGGAGTCCGAGGTGCCGGAGCCGGACTGCTGCTGAGCGGCTGCCTCCGCCTCCTGGCGCTGCTTCGCCTCGGCGGCCTGCTGGGCCGCCAGCTCCGCCGCCTTGCGCCGGGCCTCTGCTTCCTTCTTCTTCTCGATCGCCGCGAGCCGCGCCTTCTCCTCGGCGGTCAGCTTCGAGAGCATCTCGCGCGCCTCGGAGAGCTTCTTCTGGACGTCGGCCTTCGACGACTTCAGCGACTTCTGCGACTCGGTCAGCGTCTCCAGGCTCTTGGAGGCCTCCTGGCGCTTCTTCGCCGTCTCGGACTGCTCGGTGACGTAGTCGTCGACGGCGGTCTTCTGACGGCTGGTCAGCCGGCTCATCAGCTGGGTCTGGTCGAAGTAGTCCTGCGGGTCGTCGGCCAGCAGCAGGGTCGCGGTGCCGGGGGCGGCGGCGCCGGTCCGGTATTGCGCGGCGGCGAACGAACCCAGCTCCTCGCGCGCGGAGTTGAGCTTGTCGGTGCGCTGGGCGACGTCGTCGAGAAGGGTGTCGACCTGCTTGCGCTGCTTGGTGGTCTTCTCCTTGGCGGTGTTGTACTTCTCGGTCGCCGTCTCCGCCTGGTGGTAGAGGTCGTCGACCTTCTTCTGCACTTCTTCGAGGCTCGGCCTGGGCTCGGCCGAGGGTGCGGCGTTCGCCGTCTGGGAGAGCAGGGCCACGGAGGTGAGGGCCGCTGTTGCCAGGGCGGGAGTCCGCATGCCCGCTACGCGCGTTGCAGCAGGACGCGGCTTTTTGTGCGACGCCAAGGGAGGCGACTCCTTCCGTCATCCGCCTACCGGGTTAGCTGTCGGGTTCGGGCGGGTGCTCCGGAAGGTTTGCCCTACGGTCCTTGCCCCGAAAGGCGGTTGGACCGATTCACCCCAGGTTCGGTGGGTCCCCGGTTCCGGCTGCCGCGTGGGCACACCGAATTCGGCGGAGGCCGCACGGCCCGGCGACGTTCGCCGGAGAGGGTCGAGCGGTCTGCCCGGCACGCTAGCCAACTCGTGTGGTCCCTGTGAAGGTTGATGTTCGATATGCCCGATACATTTTCGTGACCTTGGCCTCAACCGCCGCTTCCGTGACCGTCCGTGGTGACTTGTGACCCCATGCAGTGGTCTTCAAGGGGCATTCCCGCCCGGCCGGTGGCTGACCGTAACCGTACGGCTCTTGATCGTCCTGGACGATTCCTGACGGCGAAGGAGTGCCGAGTGGCCGGTTCTGGAAGATCATCGGCTTCCGGGGCCCTCGCGGGACAGGGAAATCCCGGGGCGGCGGTCTGTTGTCAGTGCGGCGGCCTAGACTCGGAGAGCGATGAGCAGCCTCTTTGACGACAGCTTCCTGGCGGACCTCAAGCCCTCAGGGGCTCACGAGGAAGAGCCCCCGCCGCCGCCCGAGGACGGGGCGGCCGAGCCGCTTCCGGACGACCTGTTCGGCGGCCGTTTCGACGTGCCCCCGGACCGCGACGCCTACTACCGCGACGGAGCCCCGCGCCCCGCCGTGGAGGCGGCCGCGCTCCTGGACGGGCTGAACGAGAACCAGCGGGCGGCCGTGGTGCACTCCGGCGCCCCCCTGCTCATCGTGGCCGGCGCCGGCTCCGGCAAGACCCGGGTGCTCACGCACCGGATCGCCTATCTGCTGGCCGAGCGCCATGTGCACCCCGGGCAGATCCTCGCGATCACCTTCACCAACAAGGCCGCGGGCGAGATGAAGGAGCGCGTCGAGCAGCTGGTCGGCCCGCGCGCCAACGCGATGTGGGTCATGACCTTCCACAGCGCGTGCGTGCGCATCCTGCGCCGCGAGTCGAAGCGGCTCGGCTTCACGTCGTCGTTCTCGATCTACGACGCCGCCGACAGCAAGCGTCTGATGGCCCTGGTCTGCCGCGACCTGGACCTCGACCCGAAGCGCTTCCCGCCGAAGTCGTTCAGCGCCAAGATCTCCAACCTGAAGAACGAGCTGATCGACGAGGAGGACTTCGCCGCCCAGGCCTCCGACGGCTTCGAGAAGACCCTCGCCCAGGCATACGTGCTCTACCAGTCGCGGCTGCGCGAGGCGAACGCGCTGGACTTCGACGACCTGATCATGACGACGGTCAACCTGCTCCGCGCCTTCCCGGACGTCGCCGAGCACTACCGCCGCCGCTTCCGCCACGTCATGGTCGACGAGTACCAGGACACCAACCACGCGCAGTACGCCCTCGTGCGCGAGCTGGTCGGCACCTCCGCGCACCCCGTCGACGTACCCCCGAGCGAGGACGACCTCGGCCCCGCCGAGCTGTGCGTCGTGGGCGACGCCGACCAGTCGATCTACGCCTTCCGCGGCGCGACCATCCGCAACATCCTCCAGTTCGAGGAGGACTACACGGACGCGACGACGATCCTGCTCGAACAGAACTACCGCTCCACGCAGACCATCCTGACCGCCGCCAACGCCGTCATCGAGCGCAACGAGTCGCGTCGCCCGAAGAACCTGTGGACGAACGCGGGCGCGGGCTCGAACATCACCGGCTACGTCGCCGACACCGAGCACGACGAGGCGCAGTTCGTCGCCGACGAGATAGACCGTCTGACGGACGCGGGCGAGGCGAAGGCCGGAGACGTCGCCGTCTTCTACCGTACGAACGCCCAGTCCCGTGTCTTCGAAGAGGTCTTCATCCGCGTCGGCCTGCCCTACAAGGTCGTCGGCGGTGTCCGCTTCTACGAGCGCAAGGAGGTCCGCGACGTCCTCGCGTACCTGCGCGTGCTGTCGAACCCGGAGGACTCGGTACCGCTGCGCCGGATCCTCAACGTTCCCAAGCGGGGCATCGGCGACCGCGCCGAGGCCATGATCGACGCGCTGTCGCAGCGCGAGAAGATTAGCTTCCCGCAGGCCCTGCGCCGAGTCGACGAGGCGTACGGCATGGCCGCCCGCTCCACGAACGCCGTCAAGCGGTTCAACACGCTGATGGAGGACCTCCACACGATCGCCGAGTCGGGCGCCGGACCGGCGACCGTCCTGGAGGCCGTACTCGAACGCACCGGCTACCTCGCCGAGTTGCAGGCCTCGACGGATCCGCAGGACGAGACGCGCATCGAGAACCTTCAGGAACTCGCCGCCGTGGCGCTGGAGTTCGAGCAGGAGTCCGGTGAGGGCGAGGCCGCGGGCAGCCTCTCCGACTTCCTGGAGCGGGTCGCGCTCGTCGCCGACTCCGACCAGATCCCGGACGAGGAGGACGGCAACGGAGTCATCACCCTGATGACCCTGCACACCGCCAAGGGCCTTGAGTTCCCTGTGGTGTTCCTGACCGGCATGGAGGACGGCGTCTTCCCGCACATGCGCGCGCTCGGGCAGGTCAAGGAGCTGGAGGAGGAGCGGCGCCTGGCCTATGTGGGCATCACCCGCGCCCGCGAACGGCTCTACCTGACCCGCTCGGGGCTGCGCAGCGCCTGGGGCCAGCCCTCGTACAACCCGCCCTCCCGCTTCCTGGAGGAGATCCCGGCGGCACATCTGGAGTGGAAGCGCACGGGCGCCATGGCCCCGGTGTCCTCCGGTCCGGCCTCGGGCATCGCGGCCTCGCTGTCGTCGTCCCGCTCGCGCTCCGCCGCCTCGGGCGCGTCCGGCTTCGCCACCCGCAGGGCCACCGACAAGCCGGTGGTCTCCCTCGCGGTCGGGGACCGTGTCACGCATGACCAGTTCGGCCTCGGCACCGTCGTCGGCGTGAAGGGCACGGGCGCGAACGCGGAGGCGACGGTCGACTTCGGCGAGCCGAAGCCGAAGCGGTTGCTGCTGCGGTACGCACCGGTGGAGAAGCTCTAAGAGAGGTTCCAAGGCATACGACGGGGCCCGGTCCGTGCGGCGGGTCGGGTCCGTACGGGGCCCGGTCCGTACGACGTCTCGGCGGGCCCGGCGGTTGTTACGTCGGGTCCAGCCCGTGGCTGCGAAGCCACGGCAGCGGGTCGATCGCCGAGCCGCCGGCCGGGCGGACCTCGAAGTGCAGGTGCGGGCCCGTGGAGTTGCCGGAGTTCCCGGAGTACGCGATCGGTTCACCGGCCTTCACGACTGTCCCGGACGGAACCCGGTAGCTGGAGAGGTGGCAGTACCACGTCTCCGTGCCGTCCTTCGCGGTCACGATCGCCATGTTCCCGTACGCGCTGTTCCACTGAGTCCGGACGGTTCCGTCGGTCGCGGACATCACCGTCGTGCCGTACGACACCGGGAAGTCGATGCCCGTGTGCACGGACATCCAGTTGACGCCCGCCTGGCCGAAGTAGGCGCTGAGCCCCTTCTGCGTCACGGGGAGGACGAACTTCGGACGCAGCCGCTCCTTGCGGGCCGCCTCCTCCGCCGCCTTCTTCTTCTCGGCCACCTGCTGGGCCTTGAGGTCGATGCGCTCCTGCGTACGGCTGGCCCGGTCGGCGAAGTCATCGGCGCCGGCGGAGAGGTTCTGGAGCTGGGTGTCCAGCTTGTTGTTGGCGGCGGACGGTTTCACCGCGGTCGCGTCGGGCGCGCTGGCCGTCGTCTCCTTGCCGTCGTCGCTGCTCAGCGTTCCCACGGAGGCGGCGGCGATCCCCGCGACACCCATCACGCAGGCCGAGGGGACGGCGACGGTCAGCAGGGCGGAGCGTTTCGCCGGGCTGCGGCGACGCGAACGCGAACCGGAGCGGGAGGCGGAGCGAGAGGCCGTGGCCGGGATGACCTCGTCGGCGTCGTCGGGCAACCGAGTCCCGTACGAGCCGTCCGCATCGCCGTCGGCCTCCGAGCTCTCCAACTCGCCCTCTTCGGCAGCCGGTTGCGCGAAGTCGTACGTCACCTGCTCGAAAGTGGCGGTGGCCTGCTGCTCGAAGGTGGCGGTGGCCTGCTGGTCGAAAGGTTCCGGCACGGACGAGGCAGGGTCCGTGCCCGGGTCCGGGGCGTGGGGGACATGGGCGGCGGGCTGCTGTTCGTACGACTCGTAGCCGTCGTAGCCCTCTTGGCCGCTGTAGGTGTCGTGGCCGCCCGCCGAGTTCCACTGCGTGGCGTCGTACGCACCCGTGTCCTGGGTCTGCGCGGTCCACTGCTGGGTCTGGTCGGCGTGGTGCTCGGGCTGGATCCAGGCGCTCGCGTCCCACTGGCCCGAGGCGTCGGGGCCCGGGTGCTGCGCGGGGATGTCGGCGAGTTGCTGGTAACCCGTCGCCCAAGCGGCTGTTTCGTAGCTGCCCGTGTCGTACGCGGCCTGGTGCTGCGCCGCGTACGGGTCGTAGTTCATCGTCTGGTGGCTGCCGGTGTTCCACTGCGTGGCGTCGTACGAACCGGTGCCGCCGCCCGTGCCGGGCAGGTCGCCGAAGAGGGGGTCGGTGGCGAAGGTCGACGTTTCACCGTTCGCAGCCGCGTACATGCCCGTGTTCGCGTGGGTGTTGAACTGCGCGTCATAACCAGTGGCGGCGTAACCGTCGTACGTGGTGAAGTCACCGTAATTGGCTTCCTGCTGGCCGTACGACGACGCGTAGTGCGCCGAGGCGGCATCGGAAGCCGGGGCCGGGGCAGTCACGGTCCCCGACGGGTGACGATCGTTCACCAACTTCTCTTTCGCCTCGACGACAGGGGCTGGCAGAGCAGTGCGGTGACTGTACCCGGCGGTACGCGGGCACGACAATCTTCGGCAGGTTTCCTTGGCGCAGGAAACGGGCATTCGGCCGTGTTTCGGGGGAGTGCGGGCACGGCCTTGGCCTGGCGTTCGACGAGTGTTCGAAGTTCAACGACCCCTGGTCGGCTGTGCGTCGACTGTGCGGCGGGTGTTTGTCGTTCGCTCGAAGGTCTCTGTGCGGGCTTTGTGTCGACCTTGCTGTCGACCTGGTGACGACCTGGTGACGCCCTTTGGGGTCGGCCTTTATGCCACCGTCAGGCCCCCCGTGCGAGCGGCGGTGCGGGCTCCGGTCTCCTCGACGTCGAGCGCCTGCCGTATTCCGGTCGCGACGGCGGGATGCACGGGCAGCGCGAGATGTCCGATACCGCTCACCCGCACGTTCTGCACGAGCAGGTCCGGGTGGTCGATGCAGGCCGTCTCCAGCGGGTCCATCAAGTGGTCGAGATCGCTCCAGAAACTCACGAAATGCGTACGGCAGCCGGGTGCGGGGCTCCGCAGTTCCTCGAGCAGGTCCGAACCCGGGCGCATCTGGCGGACGATGGGATGCGCGTTCATCAACGGCACGACACTGGTGCCCGAGTGCGGTGTCCCGAGCGTGACGAGCGTGCGGACCCGGAGATCGCCGCCGAGCCGCTGTACGTAGTAGCGCGCGATCAGCCCGCCGAGGCTGTGCCCGACGACGTCCACCCGATCGTGGCCCGTGCGCTCACATATCTCCTCTATGTGCCGGCCGAGCAGCTCGGCCGCGGTGCGGATGTCGCACGTCAGTGGCGAGTAGTTCAGCGACTCGATCCGGTGCCTGCCGTGCTGGGCGAGCGAACGGCGCAGCAGGACGAAGACCGAGCGGTTGTCGATGAAACCGTGCAGCAGCAGAACCGGCGGCTTGGCCTCGGTGGGCAGCTGTGTGGCGTCCGGCGAGGGGAGCGTGGGGGCGGACCGGCGCTCCTGGACGATGCCGGAGGGATAGAGGAGGAGATGCCCGGCGAGGATCGCGATCTCCAGGGCCGTCGCCTTCAGGAGGGTCACCGAGAGGCCCGCCAGTCTGCTGGGGATCAGCCGCTGGCAGAGCGGAAGAAAGGGGAACATTGCCCTGGTGACCTTCATGGCCGACCTCCAGTCGGCACGTGGGGGGACAGCTCTGTCCCCCGTGTGCCCTCATGGAAAACCGCGGTGACGGTGACATGCGGTGTGCCCGGGGCGGATGTGACGCCCGTGACGCGACGGGGGGCCCTGCCGTCGTCATGACCTGGTTCCACGCCGTCCGTGCGGCGCGGCTCCCTGTCCTCGTACGGGCGTGGCTCCCCGCTTGCTTGCCATCGCCGTGGCGGCCGGCTCTCGCGCCGCCCCGCTGACGGCGTGGTGATGCGGCCACCTGATAGCGGCTCTCCTTGCGCGAACCCCCGACCCGGCCCGTATGCCGCAGATCCGTGCGGCGCATGAGGCGCAGGAGCGTGGAGCGACGCGCTGCGAACTTGTCCCACCGTGTGATTTCCCCCTCGGTCTCCACCGTGAAACTGCCGGTTGCGGGATGCTGGCGATAACGTTCGTTCACCATCCCGGCCGGTACGGCTCGGGGCAGCCGTGCCGCGGATACGCATCCGGTGCAGCAGGCAGTGGAATGTGCGATATCTGTCGGTACAGGTTGGTGTAGTCGGTTCATGGAGGCAGTGATGGGTGTGGCAGCCGGTCCGATCCGCGTCGTGGTGGCCAAGCCGGGGCTCGACGGCCACGATCGCGGGGCCAAGGTGATCGCGCGGGCGCTGCGCGACGCCGGTATGGAGGTCATCTACACCGGCCTTCATCAGACCCCCGAACAGATCGTCGACACCGCGATCCAGGAGGACGCCGACGCGATCGGCCTCTCGATCCTCTCCGGCGCCCACAACACGTTGTTCGCCGCGGTGATCGCCCTCCTCAAGGAGCGCGACGCGGAGGACATCAAGGTCTTCGGCGGCGGCATCATCCCCGAGGCGGACATCGCTCCGCTGAAGGAGAAGGGTGTCGCGGAGATCTTCACGCCGGGAGCCACGACGGCGTCGATCGTGGACTGGGTGCGGGCCAACGTTCGGCAGCCTGCGGGGGCGTAGGTCTGGCGGGGGCGCCTGCTGCCGTTCGCGGTGCGGTGTGTTGTGGGTCGGGTCCGTGCCGGTACGTCTTGCCCGTCGCCGCGTGGGCGTACTGCCCGGGAGTCGAGCACGGCGAAACTCGACTGGGAGCCGGCTACGCGACGGGCAGAGACGTACCGGCACGGACCCTTCCGTGCGTACGCGACTGCGGGTCGTCCTGGCTGCGGGCAATTGGGCAGCTGCCCGCCCACGCTGCGGCGGTGCGTGTGCCGCCGGGTGGCCGGCGAAGCCTCGTTTCTGCGGGCGCGCGTGTGGCTGGGGACGGTTGCCCACCCGGCAGTGGCGGGTGCGTGTGGCGCCGGGTGGCCGGCGGAGCCTCGTTTCTGCGGGCAATCGTGCCGCTAGGGGCGGCACGGGTGGGCGCAGCGCCACCCCGTAAGCGCCGGGCTGCGTGACCCACCCCTGCCCAGCACCAACGCCGGGTGCGAAGGAAACAAGGGGCGCCCGGGGTTTGCCCACCCGGGGGGTGCCCGATAGCCGCAGGGTGGGGCGGCCCCAGGCCGGCCGGAGCGTCACGGCGGGGTCAGTTCCGCTGACATCGCCGCGCGCAACCGTAGCGTGGTGACGAGGCGCTGGAAGGCCTCGGCCCAGTACCCCCCGGCCCCGGGCGACGCGTTCTCCGGCTCGTCGGGAATCGCGGTGAGCCCCTCCAGCCGTACGGCCTCCGCAGGATCGAGGCAGCGCTCGGCAAGCCCCATCACTCCACTGAAGCTCCATGGATAACTCCCCGCGTCCCGCGCGATGTTGAGCGCGTCGACGACCGCCCGCCCGAGCGGCGCCGCCCACGGCACCGCGCACACCCCGAGCAGTTGAAACGCCTCCGACAGCCCGTGGGTCGCGATGAACCCCGCCACCCACCCGGCCCGCTCGGCGGAGTCCAGCGTGGCGAGCAGCTTCGACCGCTCGGCCAGCGACACCGCCCCCGGCCCCCCGGCCTCCGGGGCGGAGGGCGCCCCCAGAAGTGCTCTCGACCACCCCGAGTCCCGCTGCCGCACCGCCGCCCGGCACCACGCCGCATGCAGCTCGCCCCGCCAGTCGTCCGTCACGGGCAGCGACACGATCTCCCCGGGCGTACGTCCGCCCAGTCGCCGCTCCCATGTCGCGAGGGGAGCCGCCTCGACCAACTGGCCCAGCCACCAAGATCGTTCACCTCGCCCCGCCGGTGCTTTCGGTACTACACCGTCCCGCTCCATGCTCGTGTCGCACTCGTGCGGAGCCTCGACCACGATCGTGGGCGTCTTCTGCGTCCGGTCGACGGCCACGCACGAACCGGCCCGGTCCGCCATCCGTGCGGCGAGCGCCGAACCCGGCAGCGCGGACAGCAGCTCCGCCGCCGTGGCCCGCACATTGCGGCTCCGGTCGGCCAACGCCCGCTCCAGGAACGGCTCGTCCGCCGCGCACAGTCGCGTCCGCAACGAGTCGAGGAACATCAGCCGGTCCTCGGCCCGCTCGGTAGCCCATGTGGTGGCGAGCAACTCGCGTGCGGCGGCGGGTTCCTGTGTCCGCAAAGCCCCGAGGAGTGCGACCCGCTCGGCGAACAAGCCCTCCTGCCAAAGCTGTTGGACGCGCTCGGTCTCGCCCGGCCCGGGCAGCGCGGCGCCGCGGCCCGGCGTGGAACGCAGCGCGAACCGCCAGTCCGGGTTCAGCCGGGCCAGCCACAGTGCACGCGGACCCGCGAAGGCCAGCGCGGCGGGCCGCAGATCCGTGCGCCCCCTGGCTGCGTCGAGGAGGGCGGGCAATGCCTTCGGGGGCGCCGCGAAACCGCGCTCGTTCGCGAGGGTGAGCCACTGCGGCAGCAGCTCCATCAGGTCGGGTGCCGCCCCTCTGCGGCCGCCGCCTCCCGTGCCGGGGCGGTCCGTCAGCAGCATGGCGAGCCTGCGGGACGCGGCGGGCGGCAGCGCCGGGCGGGGATCCCGTGCCGTCGGCTCGGGCCGGGCCGCCGCGCCGGCCGGCCGCAGCCCGGCCCGCCGCCGCAGGGTCCCCGCGGCGGCCGCGTCCAGCAACGTCATGGGCGCCTCCCGTCCGGGGGCCCACCCCGGTGGCGTACGCCGTTCGGTCCCGAGCAGGGCCACCGTGACGAGCTCCTCCCAGGAGTCCCCGACGGACGTCTCCGGCGTCGGAGGGGCCTTGGCGGAAGCGGAGGTGCTGTTCATGAGCGTCCTTTCCGTACGGAGGGCTGAGGGTGAGGAGGGACAGGGAGCGGGAGGCGGGAGGCGGGGAGGCGGCTGCACGGGGCTCCGGGGTTCCCCGGCCCCGGCGCGGGCTCGTGCCCTCAGCAGAGGGTCACCGCTTCCCCGGACCCCTCGGGCCAGGCCGTCAGCGGAGTGAAGCCGCGGTGGCCGCACTCGCCGAAGACCGTGACGGGGGAGCCGCCGGACAGGGAGACGAGCCGCCACAGCCCGGCTCGGGTCCGGGCCGCCGGAGTGAGTGGCAGCGCCAAGTCACCGTCGACGGCGGCCAGTTGCCAGGAGTCGCCGTCCGGGATGGGAACGACGCGGTCCAGGGTCACCGGGACGGAGTCCAGCCAGGGGTCGTCGCGCAGCGCCGCGCCGTAGCGGGCCGCCGCCTGTGCCGGGCTCACCCCCGGCGGCCGTATTTCCAGCGGCGAGGGCGGCGCGAACTGCTCTCCCAGCGCCGCCCGCAACTGCCCGGCCCCCGCATAAGCCGACAACTCCGCCTCTACGGCCAGCCCCACCGGCAGCGCCAGCTCCGGGGCGCGCCCGGCGGCCCCGTAGGAGAGGAGCAGCGCGGTGCGGCCGGACTCCGTCCCGTACATCCAGATCCTGCGCGTCGTGAGATGGCCGTCCGACGTGTCGTACTGGGCGAGGACCAGCCAGCGGTCGCGCACCGGCGGGCCGTCCGCCGAGCCGGTCAGCCCCACCCGGGATCGGACCGTCGCCGCCAGACCGTCCGGCAGCGACTCGCGCCGCAGCCATCCCTGGACGAGGAGGTGGAGCAGCGCGCACTCCTCCAGCAGCCGCACCGGCCAGCCCGGTCCGGACGACGGGATCGCCCCCAACTCCCGTACGCGCGCGGCCAGGCCGGGCGCCTGCGCGTCGACCATCCGGGCCGCCGTCTCCTCCCACAGCCCGTACCCCGCCTGCTCGGCGGCGGCCAGACCGCCCCTCAGTACGTCCGTCAGGCGCTGCTCCAGCTCCGCCGCCCCCGCCGTGATCCGCTCGGCCCGCCGCTCCGCTCTGCGCCGCGCCGCCTCCGGATCACCCGCGGCCGCTCCAGATACCCCGCCCGTCGTCCGTTTCTGCTCCGCCCGCTCTCTCCTCCCTTCCATCCACTGCTCCGCCCAGTCCGGCGCCTGCCCCCGCGGCACCGTGTCGCCCGAGCCCGCCCAGAGGAGCAGCAGCCCCAGCGCGTGCTTGCACGGGAACTTGCGGCTCGGACAACTGCACGTATAAGCGGGCCCGGTGGAGTCCGCGATGTCGATGACCGTCCGATACGGCTTGCTGCCACTGCCCTTGCACAGACCCCACACCGTCCCCTCGTCGCTGCGCCCGGCCGCGGACCACGGTCCGGCCGCGCCGAGTTTGCTTCCCGCTTTGCGTGACGCGGCGTCAGGCGCCAGTGCCAGCACCTGATCCGCTGTCCAGCGCACCGCCTGCTGTGTCATGCAATCGAAGGTAGATCCCGCCACTGACAATCGACTGCCGCGAACGCATTTCCGCAGGTCAGAGCGATTGTCAGTGCCGTGGTGCAGGGTGGAACCAGATCCGAACCGGCGAAGCTGGAGGGGGACCAAGCCATGTCTGTGTCCGTTGACCCGATGACCGTGAATCCGCCCGCGCACGACACGCACGAGGCGTTGCGGCCGCACGCCGAGAACGCGTTCGCGGCCGAACTCGCGGCGCTGGCGGCGCAGGACGACCGGCCCCGCCCGGACCGCTGGCGGCTGTCGCCGTGGGCGGTGGCGATGTATCTGCTGGGCGGCACACTGCCGGACGGCACGGTGATCACACCCAAGTACGTGGGCCCGCGCCGCATCGTCGAGGTCGCCGTCAGCACCCTCGCCACCGACCGCGCGCTCCTCCTGCTCGGGGTGCCCGGCACCGCCAAGACCTGGGTGTCCGAGCACCTGGCGGCAGCGGTCAGCGGCGACTCGACGCTGCTCGTGCAGGGCACGGCCGGGACCCCCGAAGAGGCGATCCGCTACGGCTGGAACTACGCGCAGTTGCTCGCCAACGGCCCCAGCCGCGCCGCGCTCGTGCCGAGCCCCGTCATGCGGGCCATGGCGGAGGGGATGACCGCCCGCGTCGAGGAGTTGACCCGCATCCCGGCGGACGTGCAGGACACGCTGATCACGATCCTGTCGGAAAAGACCCTGCCGATACCGGAGTTGGGGTCGGAGGTGCAGGCAGTCCGCGGCTTCAACCTCATCGCCACGGCCAACGACCGGGACCGCGGGGTCAACGAGCTGTCCAGCGCCCTGCGCCGCCGTTTCAACACCGTGGTGCTTGCGCTGCCCGAGAGCGCCGACGCCGAGGTCGACATCGTCTCGCGCCGCGTCGACCAGATCGGCCGCTCCCTCGACCTGCCGGCCGTGCCCGACGGCATCGACGAGATCCGCCGCGTCGTCACCGTCTTCCGCGAGCTGCGCGACGGGATCACGACCGACGGGCGTACGAAGCTCAAGTCGCCCAGCGGCACGCTCTCCACCGCCGAGGCGATCTCCGTCGTCACGGGCGGCCTCGCCCTGGCCGCCCACTTCGGTGACGGCGTCCTGCGCGCGAGCGACGTCGCCGCCGGCATCCTCGGCGCCGTCGTCCGCGACCCGGCGGCCGACCGCGTCATCTGGCAGGAGTACCTGGAAGCGGTCGTCCGTGAGCGGGACGGCTGGAAGGACTTCTACCGGGCCTGCAGGGAGGTGAGCGCATGACCGGACTTCCCGCGGAGCGGCCCCCGGAGGCCTGTGCGATGGGCGCCGATGGGCCGAAGACCCGCACGGGCTCGTACGGCCACGCCTACGACGACGGGCCCCTGTTGCTCGGCGTACGGCATCACGGGCCCGGTTCGGCCCGCGCGGTGCGGGCCGCGCTGGAGGCTGCCGAGCCCCGCGTCGTGCTCATAGAGGGGCCACCGGAGGCGGACGCGCTGATCCCGCTGGCCGCCGACGAGGACATGCGGCCCCCCGTCGCGCTGCTCGCCCATGTCGTGGACGAGCCCGGCCACTCGGCCTTCTGGCCGCTCGCCGAGTTCTCGCCGGAGTGGGTGGCGATCCGCTGGGCCGGGGAACACGGCGTCCCGGCCCGTTTCATCGACCTACCGGCAACCCACACCCTGGCGTGGGGGAATGAGGAGAGCGCCCCGGAGCAGGCCGAGGAGGCCGAGGGTGCCGCGGAAGTCGAGAAGGCCATCCGGATCGACCCCCTCGCCGTGCTGGCCGAAACCGCCGGCTACGACGATCCGGAGCGCTGGTGGGAAGACGTGGTCGAGCACCGGGGCGGGGCGGGCGCCGATCCCTTCGTGCCGTTCGCGGTGCTGGGCGAGGCGATGGGGGCGCTGCGCGAGGCGTACGGAGCCGGGGGGCACGACCGGGACCTGGTGAGAGAGGCGCACATGCGGCTCCGGATGCGGGCGGCACAGCGGGAGTTCGGGGACGACGTGGCCGTGGTGTGCGGGGCCTGGCACGTACCCGCGCTGCGGCAGAGGTCCGCGGTCGCCGCCGACCGGGCGCTGCTGAAGGGGCTGCCCAAGGCGAAGGCCGACCTGACATGGGTGCCCTGGACACACCGTCGGCTCGCCCGGGTCAGCGGATACGGCGCGGGCATCGACTCGCCGGGGTGGTACGGGCATCTGTTCAGCGCCCCCGACCGCCCCGTCGAGCGCTGGATGACAAAGGTGGCCGGACTGCTGCGCGCGGAGGACAGACTCGTCTCGTCCGCGCATGTCATCGAGGCCGTACGGCTGGCGGACACCCTCGCGGCGATGCGCGGTCGCCCCCTGCCCGGGCTGACCGAGACCTCCGACGCCGTACGTGCGGTGATGTGCGAGGGCTCGGACGTGCCGCTGGCGCTCGTGCACGACCGGCTCGTGGTCGGCGACGTCCTGGGCGAGGTGCCCGCGTCGGCGCCCGCGGTGCCGTTGCAGCGGGACCTCACGCGGCTCCAGCGAAGTCTGCGGCTCAAACCGGAGCCTATGGAACGGGAGTTGGAGCTCGACCTGCGCAAGGACACCGACGCGGGCCGGAGCAGGATGCTGCACCGACTGCGCCTCCTTGGCGTCGACTGGGGCGAGCCGGCCGTGTCGCGCGGCAGCACGGGTACCTTCCGGGAGACCTGGCGGCTGCACTGGGAGCCGGAGCTGTCCGTACGGGTCGCCGAGGCCGGGGTGTGGGGCACGACCGTGCTGTCCGCCGCGACCGCCAAGGCCGAGGCGGACGCCGTCGCCGCGCGCGCCCTCGCCGACGTCACCGCTCTCGCCGAGCGCTGCCTCCTCGCCGAACTCCCGGACGCACTGCCCGTGGTGATGCGGATCCTCGCCGACCGGGCCGCCCTCGACACGGACGTCGGGCACCTCGCCCAGGCCCTGCCCGCCCTCGTCCGCTCCCTGCGCTACGGCGACGTACGCGGCACGGACACCCACGCCCTCACCGACGTGGCGGCAGGCCTCGCCGAGCGGATCTTCGTCGGCCTCCCGCCGGCCTGCACGGCACTCGACGCCGAAGCAGCCGAGGAGATGCGCCACCATGTGGACGCGGTGCACGGAGCGGTGGCCCTGCTGAGGGAGACGCTCACGGCCTCGCCCGGCGGCATACGCGAGCGCTGGCACAGGGTGCTCAAGGTGCTCGCGGGCCGCGACACCGTTCCGGGAGTGATCCGCGGACGGACGGTGCGACTGCTCCTGGACGACGGGGAGTTGGGGCACGACGAGGCCGCACGGCTCATGGGCCTCGTGCTGTCGCCGGGCACGGAGCCGGGGGACGCGGCCGCCTGGATCGAGGGGTTCGTCGGCGGCGGCTCCGGAGGCGGCATGCTGCTCGTCCACGACGAACGCCTGCTCGGCCTGGTGGACGCGTGGCTGACAGGGGTCCCGGCGGAGGCGTTCACCGATGTGCTGCCGCTGCTGCGCCGCACGTTCGCGGCGTACGAGGCGGGAGTGCGCAGGACGCTGGGCGAACTGGTCCGCCGCGGCCCGGGAGTGCCGGGTGCCGCCGGGACCACTGCCTCCGGCCTGCCCGGCTTCGCCCCCGACCTCGACCCTGACCGCGCCGACGCCGTCCTGCCGGTACTGCGCCTGCTGCTGGGACTGGACGAGGGCGCAGCCGACACGGACACCGCCACCGACTCCGACACCGGAACCGACCCAGGCACCGGAGCCGGCACCGACAACGACCGCGATCGAGCCGACCCCGATCGAGCCGACCCCGATCGAGCCGACCCCGATCGAGCCGACCGCGAACGCGACGACCACAGTGACGACAACGACCTTGCAGGGGTGACCTCATGACCACACCGGCGGTCGCGCCCGGCGCAAGCGGCGCGGGGGGCGCGCGTGAGACGGGTGAAGCGGGTGATGAGCGGCTTCGGCGTTGGCGGCTCGTGCTCGGAGGTGAGGCCGCGGACGGCACCGGCTGCGTGCTGACCGGGCAGGACGCGGCGATGGACGGAGCGCTGACCGCGCTGTACGGAAAGGGGGACAAGCCGCAGGCGGGGCGGGACCGTTCGGCGGGGCTGGGGGCGTCGGCGCCGTCTGTCGCGCGCTGGCTCGGGGACATCCGAACGTACTTCCCTTCGTCCGTGGTCCAGGTCATGCAGCGGGACGCCATCGACCGGCTCGGCCTCTCCACACTGCTGCTGGAGCCGGAGATGCTGGAGGCGGTGGAGGCCGACGTCCACCTCGTCGGCACGCTGCTCTCGCTCAACAAGGCGATGCCCGAGACGACGAAGGAGACGGCACGGGCCGTGGTGCGCAAGGTCGTCGACGACCTGGAGAAGCGGCTCGCCTCCCGCACCCGGGCCACGCTCACCGGCGCGCTCGACCGCAGTGCCCGTATCAGCAGGCCCCGCCACCACGACATCGACTGGAACCGCACGATCGCGGCGAACCTCAAGCACTACCTGCCCGAGTACCGCACGATCGTGCCCGAGCGGCTGATCGGCTACGGGCGCGCGTCGCAGTCCGTGAAGAAGGAGGTCATCCTCTGCATCGACCAGTCGGGGTCGATGGCGGCCTCCGTCGTCTACGCCTCCGTGTTCGGCGCCGTCCTCGCGTCCATGCGGTCCATCGCCACCCGCCTGGTCGTCTTCGACACGGCCGTCGTCGACCTCACCGACCAGCTCGACGACCCCGTCGACGTCCTCTTCGGCACCCAGCTCGGCGGCGGCACGGACATCAACCGGGCGCTCGCGTACTGCCAGTCGCAGATCACCCGGCCCGCCGACACGGTCGTCGTGCTCATCAGCGACCTCTACGAAGGAGGCATACGGAACGAGATGCTCAAGCGGGTCGCGGCGATGAAGGCGTCGGGGGTGCAGTTCGTGACGCTGCTGGCGCTGTCCGATGAAGGGGCACCCGCGTACGACCGCGAGCACGCGGCGGCGCTCGCCGCCCTCGACGCACCGGCGTTCGCCTGCACGCCCGACCTGTTTCCCGAGGTGATGGCGGCGGCGATCGAGAAACGGCCGCTCCCCATTCCGGACACCAGGTGAGGAGAGTTGAGAAAGGGGACATGAATACCCATCGGTAACAGGGGACTTGCGCAACCTCGGGCGCCCCGTGCGAGGATCGGGCTTCCTTATAAGCCTCTTACACGCGAGGACCCGCCCGCCTTGTCCCTGTCAGCCGCATGGCCCGGAGCCGGTGCCAGTGCCGCTCTGCGCGTGATGCGCACGGCGGCCGGGCGGCATGCGCTGCAACTGGTGCTGTTGGCGGGTGGGTTGTTCCTGCTGGGGCTCGTCTGCGGCGGACAGGCGTATGCGGCGGACTCGACGGGAGCGACGGTACCGGCGGTGGCGACGCCCACAGGGGTCGTCAGGTCGGTGGCCCAGCCCGTGACGCGGTCGGTGACGGCGGTGTCGAACGCGGCGGAGCATGTCGTGAAGCCGCCGGTTGAGCGGACCGCGGACACCTCGGTCCGGCGCCAGCAGGCACAGGTACAGGCACAGGCCCCCGGGCACCCGGGAGCAGGCGCCACGGACACCGTGCGTGACGTCGTACGGCCGGGCGGGGATCCGGTCGGGGATCTTGTGGAGACGGTCACCGGTGGGCCGACAGGGCCCGGGGCGGACGTACTGCCATCGCTGTCCTCGCTGCCGACCCCGACCCTGCCTGAACTTCCCACGCCACCGCTTCCGACCCCGCCGCTTCCCACCCCACCCGATCTGCCTGGTCTGCCCGGCGTGCCAGGCCTGCCCTCGCTCCCGGACATGGGTCAGACCCTCCCGGCGCCCGCGGCGGCGCAGCCGTCTGACGGGACGACGGCCGGGCGCGGCAGCGCGCACGGGACCACGGTCGCGGCGTCAGGGTCGGCGCCGGTGTCGGGGCCTGCGCCTGTGTACGGCCCCCGCGCGCGGAGTGCGGAAGCCGGCGGTGCGGCCGTGGGTGGTGGAAGCCGGCGTGCACGCATCGCCCAGGCGCCCGCGCACCAGGCGCCCGCCGGTGAGCCAACCGGTGACCCGGCCGGCGCGCTGGGCAATCAGTCGGCGGTCGACAACGGTGCGCCGCGACACGGTGATCCACAGGCCGTCACCTTGAACCACCTGGCGCCGCTGCGGCTCGCGCCCGGCGCACCCGCGGGCGTCACCGCGGCCGAGACCCGGGACAGGTACCGGGACATTCCGGTTTTCCCCGGCTAGGGCAGCCCTTCCCCCGCTGATCGACCTGCCGCGCGGGGGCGGAACAGGTCTGCCCGCCGTCCGGGCACCCCGCTCCTCCGATCCCCGGATGGAAGCCCCCGGACCTCCCGAACCGAATGTCTCGGTCTCCCGAAGGATCTGACGCAAGCATGAACAAGAACATCCGCCGTTCCCTCGTCATAGCCGCCGGTGTCTCCGGCGCGTGGGCGCTCGGCACCGCCGTCGCCAGTGCGGACGAGCTGCACTCGCCGTCCGTCTCCCTTCCCGACGTGAACGCCGACGGAGTCGTCGCGAACGTGACGAGCGACGTCGAGGACACCGCCACCGGCGCCACGGGCGGCAGCGATGTCACCGATGTCGCCGGTGTCACCGATGCCGCCCACAGTGCCTCTGCTGGTACTGCCACCAGCACGGCCACCGACAAGGCCGCGACCGCCACCACGGCCACCGCGCCCGAGGACGAGATCGACTACCTCTTCGGGCCGCTTTCAGCCTTCGCGCCCGTCACTACGAGCACCACGAACGTCCCAAGCACCGCAAGCACCACAAACACCGTGGCCCCGGTCGTCGACGAGACCGCGGCCGCCGCTGTGCCGCCCGTCGCCGTGACCGCCGTCGACGGCGTCGTGCCGCTCGCGGGGCACGCGGCCGACAACGCGAGCAGGCTGGCGTACGGCGTGACGGGTGACGCGCAGCCGCTCGTCGGGGGTGTCGCCTCCGGTGTCGTCGGGGACACGGCGGGCGCCGTGCTGCCGCCGGTCGCGGCGACCGCCGTCCACGGGGTCGTCCCGGTCGCCGGGCAGGCCGTAGGAGACGCGACGACTCTGGCGTACGGCGTCGTCGGCGATGTCCGGCCGTTCGCGGGCGGTGTCGTGGGCGGTGTCACGGGCGGAGTTCCTCCGCTCGCGTGGGGTGCGGTCGGCGGCGTGGCCCCGTTCGCGCAGCACGTCGTCGCGCACGATGTGCGGCCCTTCACCGGCGGTGTGGCCGACGCGGCGCAACCGGTCGTGCAGATCGCGCAGGGCGTCGTCGACGAGGTCCGGCCCGTTGCGGACGGAGTCGCGGGCAGCACCACCCGTCTGGCGTACGGCGTCACGAGCGATGTGCGGCCGTACGCGGGCGGCGTCGTCGGCGAGGTCGACCCCTTCGCGCAGGGCGTGACTGGACAGGTCGCCCCCTTCGCTCAGGACCTGACCGGAACCGTCGGCGCGACCGGTGGCCCGCTGGCCGGCCATGCCGTCACCGGCGTCCACCACGTAGCCCAGTCGGTGACCCCCGGCTACCTCGGCTGACCAGCGGCAACCAGCGGCAGCAGCCGCAACCAGCCGCACCAGCCGCGATCAGCCGTATGTAGATAGATCCCCATGTAGTTCCCTGCCCTCCCAGCTCCGCAGGGCCCGCGGCCCCGGACGGTCGAAAGCCATCGGTCCGTCCGACCGGAATTCCGACCGGGACCCTGCGGATGGGGCGGGTGGTCCCCATTGGGGTGGGGACCACCCGTCCTGGGCCCTTCAAAGCCATTGAGGGCTGTTCAAGGGGTCTCACCGGGCAAACCCCAGCCCGGTGAGGCCCCGTTTCCAACGAATCTGTGACAGGTATCACCGCTCAGGTGTGATCTGCGATTTAGGGACCCGCGTCCAGCGGCGATAACCTGCGAGACGGACATGCCGCGCGCTCGGACACCGTGTGCGCCACCCTTGTGACAGCGGACGTCACGTTGCCCTTCGCGGCACGCCCACGCATCCCAACGAACCGCGAGATCACTGATAGGGACGGACGCGCGTGGACCTGTTCGAGTACCAGGCGAGGGACCTCTTCGCCAAGCACGGTGTACCGGTGCTGGCCGGTGAAGTCATTGACACGCCTGAGGCAGCCCGCGAGGCGACCGAGCGTCTTGGCGGCAAGTCCGTCGTCAAGGCCCAGGTGAAGGTAGGCGGCCGTGGCAAGGCCGGTGGCGTGAAGCTCGCCGCCACCCCGGACGAGGCCGTCGCCCGCGCGACGGACATTCTCGGCATGGACATCAAGGGCCACACGGTCCACAAGGTGATGATCGCCGAGACCGCGCCCGAGATCGTCGAGGAGTACTACGTCTCGTACCTCCTCGACCGCACCAACCGCACCTTCCTCGCCATGGCGTCCGTTCAGGGCGGCGTGGAGATCGAGGTCGTCGCGGAGGAGAACCCCGAGGCCCTCGCGAAGGTCCCGGTCGACGCCAACGAGGGCGTCTCGATCGAGAAGGCCCGCGAGATCGTCGCCCAGGCGAAGTTCCCGGCCGAGGTCGCGGAGCAGGTCGCCGAGATCCTGGTGACGCTGTGGGACACCTTCATCAAGGAGGACGCCCTCCTCGTCGAGGTCAACCCCCTCGCCAAGGTCGCCTCCGGCAAGGTCATCGCCCTTGACGGCAAGGTGTCGCTGGACGAGAACGCCGAGTTCCGCCAGCCGGACCACGCGGCTCTCGAGGACAAGGAGTCGGCCAACCCGCTCGAGGCCGCCGCCAAGGCCAAGAACCTCAACTACGTCAAGCTCGACGGTGAGGTCGGCATCATCGGCAACGGCGCGGGTCTCGTCATGAGCACCCTCGACGTCGTCGCGTACGCCGGTGAGAACCACGGTGGCGTGAAGCCGGCCAACTTCCTCGACATCGGCGGCGGCGCGTCCGCGGCCGTGATGGCGAACGGCCTGGAGATCATCCTCGGCGACCCGGACGTCAAGTCCGTGTTCGTCAACGTCTTCGGTGGCATCACCGCCTGTGACGAGGTCGCCAACGGCATCGTCCAGGCGCTGCAGCTGCTCAAGGACAAGGGCGAGGAAGTCACCAAGCCGCTGGTCGTGCGTCTGGACGGCAACAACGCCGAGCTGGGCCGCAAGATCCTGTCGGACGCCAACCACCCGCTGGTCCAGCGCGTGGACACCATGGACGGCGCGGCCGACAAGGCCGCCGAGCTGGCCGCGGCCAAGTAAGGGACGAGGGAACCACACAGCCATGGCTATCTTCCTCAACAAGGACAGCAAGGTCATCGTCCAGGGCATGACCGGTGCCACGGGCATGAAGCACACCAAGCTCATGCTGGCCGACGGCACGAACATCGTCGGTGGCGTCAACCCGCGCAAGGCGGGCACGTCGGTCGACATCGACGGCACCGAGATCCCGGTCTTCGGCACGGTCGCCGAGGCGATCGAGAAGACGGGCGCCAACGTGTCCGTCCTCTTCGTGCCGCCGGCGTTCGCCAAGGCCGCCGTGGTCGAGGCGATCGACGCCGAGATCCCCCTCGCGGTCGTCATCACCGAGGGCATCGCCGTCCACGACTCCGCCGCCTTCTGGGCGTACGCGAAGTCGAAGGGCAGCAAGACCCGCATCATCGGCCCGAACTGCCCCGGTCTCATCACCCCGGGCCAGTCGAACGCCGGCATCATCCCGGGCGACATCACGAAGCCGGGCCGCATCGGCCTGGTCTCGAAGTCCGGCACGCTGACGTACCAGATGATGTACGAGCTCCGTGACATCGGCTTCTCGTCCGCCGTCGGCATCGGTGGCGACCCGGTCATCGGTACGACGCACATCGACGCGCTCGCCGCGTTCGAGGCCGACCCCGACACCGACCTGATCGTCATGATCGGTGAGATCGGCGGCGACGCCGAGGAGCGTGCGGCGGACTTCATCGCGAAGAACGTGACGAAGCCGGTCGTCGGCTACGTGGCGGGCTTCACCGCGCCCGAGGGCAAGACCATGGGCCACGCCGGCGCCATCGTCTCCGGCTCCTCCGGCACGGCCGCCGCGAAGAAGGAGGCCCTTGAGGCCGCCGGTGTCAAGGTCGGCAAGACGCCGACCGAGACGGCGAAGCTGGCGCGCGAGCTTCTCGCGGGCTGATCCTCCGCTTGCCTGAACGTCGGGTGGGCCCGTACCCCTTGAGGGGTACGGGCCCACCGGCGTTTCCGGAACCGACGCGACGCCTGATGTCGCGCCTGACAGACACGACGCCCGATGTCACGCCTGATGCGATGGTGAGGCGCGCGCCGCCTAACGCGATTGCGGCACCAGCCTCTCCGGACCATGGGCCGTCTGAGACCTGAGCTTGGCTCTCAACTCCAGTTCCTCCTCGGAGAGCGCGCCCGGAGCAGCCCGCGGCGGCACCCCCCGGACCGCGGCGCCCGGGGCGACCGGAGCCTCGTAGTGGTCCGGGGCCTCGCGCAGGGTCAGGGCGGTGATGCCGATGAGGAGGGCCGTGCAGGCGACGGCCGCGCGGGTCCACTGACGGGCACGGCGTTCGCTGCCGGTACGGACGGCCCGGGGTTTGGCGGCGCGGAGCCGCTCCGTGCCGGCGAGTTGCGTGAGGCGCTGGTGCAGCGCCTCCGGGACGGCCAGCTCCGGTAGCCGCGCGGCGACGGCCTGACGCGCGTACAGCAGCCGGTTGGCAGCCGCGGGCGTGCTCGCCTCCGTCTCGGCCGCGGTCTCGGGGAGGTCGAGCCCGACGCCGTCGTAGAGCAGCAGGGTGCGTCGGTAGGGCGGCGGCAGTTGCAGGAGTACGCCGAGCAGCGCCCGGCCGGCGGCGTCGGCGGGCGGCGCCTCCGGGTGCCGGTGGCGGGGGCGCAGCCGGTGCCAGGGGGAGAGCGCGTACTCGTACGCCGTCGCCCGCACCCACCCCGCGGGGTCCCGGTCGACAGCCACCTCGGGCCAGCGGTGCCAGGCCAGTTGGAAGGCGCGCTCCACGGACTCGCGCGCCAGTTCGCGGCGCCCGGTGAGCAGATAGGTCTGCCGTACGAGAGCAGGGGCGCAGAACGCGTAGAGGGCGTCGAAGGCCTGAGCGGGCGTCAGGGGTTCGAGCATGTCGGCCGGGGCCGGCGCGGTGGCCTCCGCCTCCGCTTCCTCCGCCGGCAGCGGGTCGAAGGACGGTCCGCCGCCGACACCGACCAGGGCACGCACGGTCGCTTCGTGACGGTCACTCACCTCGGCCTCGGCGACTTCACGTACCTCAGCGACGACGGCTTCACGCATGTCGGCGTCGGTGTCGGCGGGCGGGCCCTCGGGTGTGCCCAGCAGCTCTGCGTACGCTTCCAGTCTCCGGCCGCGTGGTGTCGTACGGCCTGTCTCCCATGAGCGCACCGTCTCGCGGGTGACGCCCATCCGGGCGGCGACCTCGGCCCGGCTCAGTGACTTGGCCTCGCGGCGGCGGCGCCGTTCCTTGGGGGACGGGAGCGGGGTGGCAGAGCCGTCCGTCACAGCGCGCCCTTTCGTACGAAAAAGTACATAGATGCATATTGAGCGACACATCCGAGCTTCGCCTGTTACGACGGGAAAGCGCGTGTCGTTGGGAGCATGGCGGACGTGACCCACCTCACCGAGCGCGGCACGTCCCGCATCACGTCGTTGTCGTCCCTGCTCACCCGGATGCGCGACCGCTCGCCAGGGCTGGCCGCCGGCGCCTTCGGCGGCGCGCTCGCGGCCGGGCTCGGGCTCGGTTCGTTCGCCGTCCTCGTCATGGTGCTGTGGATCAGTTCGCCGTACCCGGACAGCGGACCCGGCGGCGCGCTGCATGTCGCCGCCGCGCTGTGGCTGCTCGCGCACGGGGCCGAACTGGTCCGCACCGAGACCCTGTCGGGGGTGCCCGCGCCCGTGGGCATCACGCCGCTGCTGCTTCTCGTGCTGCCCACGTGGCTTCTGCACCGCGCGGCGCGCGACGCGGCGGACACCGACGCGGAAGGTGACGAGGACGGCGGCTCCGAGGCGTCGCCGCGCGCGGTGTGGGCCGGGGTCGTGACGGGCTATCTGTCGGTCGGCGGGGCCGCCGCGTTGTACGCCTCCGGCGGCGAGCTGCGACCGTCCTGGGCGTGGACCGCCGTATGCCTGCCGGTAGTTGCGGCCGCGGCGGCGGGAGCGGGGGTGTGGACGGCGTACGGGCGTCCGAGCGGGCCGCTGCCGGCACGGTGGCGCAGGAGGCTGACGGCCGCTCTGCCGGGAGGCCTACGACGGTTCGTCACCGACGAGGGTCTGGAGCCGGGCGCCCGCCGCGCGCTCGCCTCGGCGGTGCGGGCGGCCGGGGCCGGGGTCGCCGTGCTGGTCGGGGGTGGGGCGCTGCTCGTCGCCGCGTCCTCGGTATGGCACGGCGGAGCGGCGCGCGACTCGTTCCTGCAGCTCACCGAGGTGTGGTCGGGCCGGTTCGCCGTACTGCTGCTGTGCGTGGCCCTCGTGCCGAACGCGGCGGTGTGGGGGGCGGCTTACGGCCTGGGGCCGGGGGTCGTGCTGGGTGCCGGGCATGTCGCTGGACCGTTGTCCTCGGCGGGACCGGGGTCCCTGCTGCCACCGTTCCCGCTGCTGGCTGCGGTGCCGGGGACGGCTACGCCGTGGGGCTGGGGGGCCGTGGCGGTGCCGGTGGCGGCGGGGGTGACGGTCGCGTGGTTCACCGTCGCGGCGGCGGCGCCGAAGGGCGGGACTCGGGAGGAGGCCTGGTCGAGGGGACGGACGGCCGCTGTCGTGGGGCTCGCGTCCGTGCTGTGCGGGGCCGCTGTCGCGGGGCTCGCGGGGCTGGCCGGGGGGCCGCTCGGGGTGGATGCGCTGGCCCATCTCGGGCCGGTGTGGTGGCAGGCGGGGCCTGCGGCGGTCGGATGGGTGGGGGTGGTGGGCGTGCTGGTGGCCGGGGGAGTACGGGGCTGGCGGGTACGGGTCTCCGGCCGGCATCGGCTCCGGGTGGCGTTGCCCTCCGCGAAGACCTGGTTCTCGTGGGCGAGGCCACGGTCGTCCCGGTCCGCGGGCAAGGCGGAGCCCGTACTGCCGCCCACTCCCGCGCCGGAGCCCCCGGACCCCACCTTCGAGCCTTACGACTTCCTCCCCGCGGACGCCCCGCCCTCTCCCTGGCACGAGGACGCCACCCGAGAGTCCCGCTGGGCAGCCCTGAAGGAGGCTTCCACCCTCGCGGACCCGGAAGAGCTGGGCTGAGCCCGCACCAGGGCCGAGGGCCCCACAGGCCCCACGCACCTGCGGCCGCGGGCGTACGGCATGGCGCCCGGGATCCGGTGGGTGGGTCGGGGCCGGGCCGGAGCATCCGTCCTCGGCCTGGCGCGGAATCGGTTGCGTTACAGGTGGAGGGTGTTGACGCGCCATCCGCTGCGGGCGGACGTTCCGGCCCGTCCCCTGCCTGCGTACGCGGCTGCGGGGGCGTGGGGGTGACCGGTCCGACTTCACCGCCGCGGGCCCGGCGTGCCAGATGATCCGGCCCCACCCCCGGTCGACCGACCGGCCGGCAGGCAGCAGCCCTTGACGTCAGCGCGTGCCCAAGAGCCCCCGGAGTTCCTTCGGGAGGAGGTCGTTGCAGGACTGTTTGGCGGAGTTGGTGAGGGCGTCGTTCGTGCAGGAGTAGTAGTCGCTGTAGACGAGTTGGGCGGTGAAGGCCGCGGCGACCATGACGATGGCGAGGGAGGCGGTGACCAGGCCGCTCACCGCAGCCGTCGTCTGAGGGCGGGTACTCGCGGTGGGGGCGGGTGCCGGGGCGTCCGGATCCGGCGTACGCGGCTTGGCGCGCAGGGCGCTGCCGCCCCAGTACAGGGCGAGCGCGCCGAGCAGCAGCGCCACGTACGGCCAGCTGAAGAGGGCGAAGAAGAACGCCCACATCCCGGAGAGCAGCGCGAAGCGCGCACGCCGCTGGGCGGGGTCCGTCGGGTCCCAGCGCATCCCGGTGCCCGGACCGCCGCCGGGCCCCTCCTGACCGCCCTGCCCCTGAGGCGCACCGGGACGGTCACCGAAGCGGCCGCCGCTCGAACGGCCCGGCTGCTGATCGCTCCACTGGTTGCCCCACGGGGACTGCCCCTGGTGTCCGGACTGCCCGGGCTGCCCGGACCGGCCGTCGTCCTGCGAGCCCCGCCCGTTCGCGGGCCGCCGGGGCTGCCACGGCCGGTCGGGGGTCCCCTCCGGCGGCGGGGCGAAGGGGTTGTCCTCCGAGGGCGGGTCGGAGGGCGGGTCCGACGGCGTCGGCGTGTCCGACGAGGGGGCCGAAGGCGTTTCCCGGCCCCGCCCGTCCGCAGCGTCGCGTCCGCTCTCCTGCGGCGGCGTGGGCGAAGGGCGCCGCTCGCGCAGCAGGAGCGGAGGGAGTCGGAGACTGCGATCCGGCATCAGGTGTGCGTCTTCCCCTTGATGAATGTGCAGATGAATGTGCTGGTGAACGCGCTGGTCAGCGTGCTGATGAACTTGCTGGTGAACCGACTGATGACTTGCTCGGGAACTGACTCGGTGGTCCTCGCCGGGTGGCGTGGCCGGGCCGTGTGCCCCGGGCCCGAGCCCGGACACGAGCCCCCCGTCCCAGATCAACGTCCCACGCGCACAGGGCGTTCCCTGTGCTGAACGGTGTTCCCGGGTGGAACCTTCCCAGACGCTACCTTCCGGCCACGCCCCCGTCCCGTGGGGGCCGCCCGGTGTGCCGGTATCGTTGCTGACGGTCGGCCGCTTCGTAGACTTCCCCGTATTGAGGGGCGCGATGCATTCGTACGACCGTACAAACGCACCCCCGAGAAAGGGCCCCGTCGTGGCCGAGCCCGTGGTCAAGTCCGCGGCCAGGCGCCTTGTCGTGCTGGTCTCCGGATCCGGCACCAACCTTCAGGCACTGCTGGACGCCATCGCGGAGCAGGGCGTCGAGGCCTACGGAGCCGAGATCGTCGCCGTGGGCGCGGACCGCGACGGCATCGAGGGACTCACCCGCGCCGAGCGCGCCGCCCTGCCGACCTTCGTGCGCCGCGTGAAGGACTACGACACCCGCGAGGAGTGGGACGAGGCACTGGCCGACGCCGTTGCCGCGTACGAGCCCGACCTGGTCGTCTCCGCGGGGTTCATGAAGATCGTGGGGAAGGAATTCCTCGCGCGGTTCGGCGGGCGGTTGGTCAACACGCACCCCGCCCTCCTCCCCAGTTTTCCGGGGGCCCACGGCGTGCGCGACGCGCTCGCGTACGGCGCGCGGGTCACCGGCTGCACCGTCCACTTCGTCGACGACGGCGTCGACACCGGACCGATCATCGCGCAGGGCGTGGTGGAGGTCCGGGACGAGGACGACGAGAGCGCGCTGCACGAGCGCATCAAGGAAGTCGAGCGAAGGCTGCTCGTCGATGTCGTGGGGCGGCTCGCCCGGAACGGCTATCGCATTGAGGGACGAAAGGTAGTTATCCAGTGACCGCCGAGAGCACAGTCACGGCCGAGAGCGACAAGCGGGCCATCCGTCGGGCGCTCGTCAGCGTCTATGACAAGACCGGACTTGAAGAGCTCGCCCGCGGGCTCCACGAGGCCGGCGTGGAACTCGTCTCCACCGGGTCCACGGCCGGCCGTATCGCCGCCTCCGACGTCCCCGTCACCAAGGTCGAGGAGCTCACCGGCTTCCCCGAGTGCCTGGACGGTCGTGTCAAGACGCTGCACCCGAAGGTCCACGCGGGCATCCTCGCCGACCTGCGCCTTGAGGACCACCGGCAGCAGCTCGCGGAGCTGGGCGTGGAGCCGTTCGACCTCGTCGTCGTCAACCTCTACCCGTTCCGCGAGACGGTCGCCTCGGGCGCGTCGCCCGACGAGTGCGTCGAGCAGATCGACATCGGCGGTCCGTCGATGGTCCGCGCCGCCGCCAAGAACCACCCGTCGGTGGCCGTGGTCACCAGCCCGCAGCGGTACGCCGATGTCCTCGCGGCCGTCCAGGGCGGCGGGTTCGACCTCACCACCCGCAAGCGGCTCGCCGCCGAAGCGTTCCAGCACACGGCCGCGTACGACGTCGCCGTCGCCTCCTGGTTCGCCGACGAGTACGCCGCCGCGGACGACAGTGGCTTCCCCGACTTCCTCGGCCACACCTACGCGCGCAAGAACACCCTGCGCTACGGCGAGAACCCGCACCAGGGCGCCGCGCTGTACGTCGACGGCACGGGCGGCCTCGCGGAGGCCGAGCAGCTGCACGGCAAGGAGATGTCGTACAACAACTTCACGGACACGGACGCCGCGCGCCGTGCCGCGTACGACCACGCCGACCCGTGTGTCGCGATCATCAAGCACGCCAACCCGTGCGGGATCGCGATTGCTTCGAACGTCGCCGAGGCGCACCGCAAGGCGCACGCGTGCGACCCGCTCTCCGCGTTCGGCGGCGTCATCGCCGTCAACCGGCCGGTGACCAAGGAGATGGCGGAGCAGGTCGCCGACATCTTCACCGAGGTCATCGTGGCGCCCGAGTACGAGGACGGCGCTCTCGAAGCCCTCACCAAGAAGAAGAACATCCGCGTGCTCAGGGCCCATCAGGGTCCGGCCAACCCCGTCGAGGTCAAGCAGATCGACGGCGGCGCGCTGCTCCAGGTCACCGACCGCCTCCAGGCGGACGGCGACAACCCGGCGTCCTGGACCCTCGCGACCGGCGACGCCCTGAGCCCCGGTGAGCTCGACGAGCTGGCGTTCGCCTGGAAGGCCTGCCGGGCCGTCAAGTCCAACGCGATCCTGCTCGCCAAGGACGGCGCCTCGGTCGGCGTCGGCATGGGCCAGGTCAACCGTGTCGACTCGGCGAAGCTCGCCGTGGAGCGGGCCGGCGCCGAGCGCGCCCGCGGCTCCTACGCGGCCTCCGACGCGTTCTTCCCCTTCCCCGACGGCTTCGAGATCCTCGCCGAGGCGGGCGTCAAGGCCGTGGTGCAGCCCGGCGGTTCGGTCCGCGACGAGCTGGTGGTCGACGCCGCGAAGAAGGCGGGCGTGACGATGTACTTCACGGGGACGCGGCACTTCTTCCACTGACCCGTTCGCTGCCGCACAGGTGACGCACCAGGGCCGTGTCCCCCTGTACGAGGGGGGCACGGCCCTTGGTGTGAGTGGTGCGGGTGGTACGGGTGATGCTGGGGGTTGGTTCAGTAGCGCGGGCGCGCGAACCAGGCGGTGCCGCTGGCGACGACCGGCGCCGCCGTGATGACGGTGGCGAAGACGACCCAGATCAACGGGAAGATGACCGCGGACGCGAGCCCGGAGTCCAGACCGGCGAAGAGCGCGATCAGACCCACGATGCCGCCGAGCGCACCGTAGACGACGGTGGTGATGCGGACGCCTTGACCACCCTTGCTGAACTTCACGCCGAGTGTGATGGAGAGGGTCGCCAGGGCCGCGGCGAGCAGCGCGATCAGGAAGAAGACTCCGGCGGCCATGTGGCCGCCGTCGCTCACCGAGCTGAACCCGTAGTCGTCCGCGCTGTCCGAGACGTCGTTCGCGAAGGCGGCGACGTAGAACCAGAACAGCGCTCCGATGATCTGGGGCACCGAGATGATGAACAGGAACACACGGGCCGTCATCAGCAGGCCCGGCATCGACTGGGGAAGCATCTGGTTGCCGCCCGGGTAGCCGGGGTACGCCGGCTGCTGCGGGTAGCCGTAGCCCTGCGGCGGTACACCGGGGGGCTGCTGGGGGTAGCCGTATCCGGGAGCGGCCGGGGGCTGCTGGGGGGGCTGCCCGTAAGGGTTGTTCGGGTCGCCGAAACTCATGGCGGGTTTTCCTCCGTTGACTATGCGCGGGGACGAAGCGCGGAACGGTCGGAGGAATTTCTACAGAGCGGTCCGTCCCCCCGGTACTGCCCGCGGCACTGTGCCTCTCATCGTTCTTTAGGCGCCTCTTACTTGTCCAGCCGCATGCCATATGTGTTGTGCAAGTGCAACATCCCGATCATGGCCGGATGTGTGACATGCGCCCGGAAATCCGGTGCCGGAACGCCCGCCTGGTGGCCGGATTGGAACCGGGGCCGGGTCATCCGCGAGGATGGGGCCATGACCGCCCAGATTCTCGATGGCAAGGCCACCGCAGCCGCGATCAAGTCCGACCTGACCGCCCGCGTGGCGGCCCTGAAGGAGAAGGGCGTCCTGCCCGGCCTGGGGACCGTCCTCGTCGGTGACGACCCCGGCAGCCAGAAGTACGTCGCGGGCAAGCACCGTGACTGCGCCCAGGTCGGTATCGCCTCCATTCAGCGCGAACTGCCCGCGACCGCCACGCAGGAGGAGATCGAGGCGGTGGTCCGGGAGCTCAACGAGGACCCCGCCTGCACGGGTTACATCGTCCAGCTGCCGCTTCCCAAGGGCATCGACGAGAACCGCATCCTCGAACTGATGGACCCCGACAAGGACGCGGACGGACTGCACCCGATGAACCTCGGGCGCCTCGTCCTCAACGAGCCCGCACCGCTGCCCTGCACCCCGAACGGTGTCCTCACCCTGCTGCGTCAGTACGGCGTGGAGATCAAGGGCGCCGAGGTGGTGGTCGTCGGCCGCGGTGTCACCATCGGGCGCCCGATGCCGTTGCTGCTGACGCGGCGCTCCGAGAACGCGACGGTGACGCAGTGCCACACCGGCACGCGTGACCTCTCCGCGCACCTCAAGCGCGCCGACATCATCGTCGCCGCGGCCGGCTCGGCGCACCTGATCCGCCCGGAGGACGTGAAGCCGGGCGCGGCCGTGCTCGACGTCGGTGTCTCGCGCAGCGCCGAGGGCAAGATCGTCGGCGATGTCCACCCGGGCGTCGCCGAGGTCGCCGCGTGGATCTCACCGAATCCGGGCGGCGTCGGCCCGATGACCCGCGCCCAGCTGCTCGTCAACGTGGTGGAGGCGGCGGAGCGCAGTGTCGGCTGAGGCTGAGGGCAACGGGGACCACGTGGACGTCGACGAGCACGGCGACGCCGGCACCGCCACGGGCGCCGGCCGCGCACGTACCGCCGCAGGCACCGATGGCGCCCGTACCGGCGAAAGAGCCGCTGCCACCGAATCCACCGATGCCGCCGCCGACGTCACCGATACCGACGTCACCGACGCCACCGATGGCGCCGACGACATCGAGGTGCGGGACGCCGTCAGCGCGCCCGACGCCGAGGGGAGGCCGCGTCGCACCACGCGCCGCTTCCCGCTGTTCACCCGTGACACCGCGCGGCCCGAGGGCGGCGGCCGCGCGGCGCCCGGCGACGCTCCGGCGCCGGCGCGTCAGTGGCCGATCCTCGCCGTGCTGACGACCGTCGGGATCGGCCTGCTGCTGACCGCGCTGGACGTGTTCCGCGTCGGCACGGTCCTGATCGGCCTCGCGCTGCTCGGCGGCGGTGTGCTGCGCTGGATGCTGCCCGACGTGGGCATGCTCGCGGTCCGCTCCCGCTTCACGGACCTGGTGACGTACGGCGTCCTGGGCGTGGCCATCGTGCTGCTCGCGCTGATGGCGCAGCCCAATCCGTTGCTGGAGATCCCGTTCCTGGACGACACGCTGCACTTCACGGTGCGCTGAACGGACGGTGGCCCGCACCTCCCCCGGAGGATGCGGGCCACCGCCGTTTCACCCCCTGCGGCGGGCGTCGGCGGGACGATCAGTATCGGACCGCTGAGCGAGGGAGGCTTCGCCGTGCGGCTGACCCTGGGCTCGTCCGGCCCCGTGGGTGAGGGAGAGTACGACCGCGGCCCGTCCTCTCCCCCGAGTAAGGACGGGCCGCGTTCGGGCGGGTGTTCCGCCTGGGTCAACCCTTGTGCACGCCGGCCAGGCTGTTCAACACCTGGCAGTTCCCTGTGGCACGGAAGTGACCATTCCGCTACGGTGTCCGCGCCCGGCAACGGGAACCGTCCAGGCCCCGGCGTCGTCCCTCGCTCACGGGAACGGCGAGGAGGACGGTGATGGGCGCCTGGCAGCCACTTGCGGAGGAACTTCCGCCGGAGGTACGCCACTTCGTGGAGCAGTTGCGGCTGCTCAAGGACCGCACCGGGCTCAGCCTGGTCGCCCTGGGCGCGCGCACGGCGTACAGCAAGTCCTCCTGGCAGCGCTACCTCAACGCGACCCAGCCGCCGCCCCGGCAGGCGGTCGTCGCCCTGTGCCGGGTGCTCGGCGAGGAGCCTGAACGTTTCGTCGTGCGCTGGGAGCTGGCGGTTCAGGCGTGGCCCCGCGAGCCGGCACAGGCCGGACCGCAGGCGACGGCCCAGGCGGCGGGAGGTGGCCCCGCGTCCGGCACGTACGGGCGCGAGGGCGCGGACGTCTACGAGGAGGACCCCACCCTTCCGTGGTGGGACGCGCCCGAAGAGCGGCCCGGAACCAGGGCGTCGCGATCGGCGCGCGGATCCTCGGGGCGGCTGCTCCTCTACGTCGCGCTGCTCGGGCTCGTCCTCATCGGCCTCGTCGCACTCGTCGGCGCCGTCACTCTCGGGTGAACTGATTGTTCTTGTGGCTCCTGAGGTCGCTCCTGTGTTCCCATTGTGTCGATGTCTTGACAAGTTCGGGGATTTACGTCGATCGGCTTCAACAGCCGGGCTAACGTGGCCAATCGGGACGGTACGGGATGCTCCGGGACGTCCCGTGCCGGAATTCGGCGGAGATCAGCGCAGCTCAGAGGTTCGACAGGTCGACCAAGGGGTCAGTGGGACACTGGACCGCAGACCAACCGGCGTGCAACGGTGCATGCCTCGGCCCGAAATGCTCCCGTGCGCCCCCGCCCCGGGAACTGAGATCCCGGCCGGGCGCATCCCTGTGGGTAGCCAGAACGGGGACTTGGCGGAGGGCCGCCACGCGCGGGAGAACAGTCAGGCACGTACGGGGGGAAAGCAATGAGGGGGGACAAGCAATGCCTCGTTGGAGGGCCTTGCCGGATGAGCTCGATCCGCAGGTCAGGGAGTTCGCCAGCCAGCTGCGCCGACTCGTGGACCGGAGCGGGCTGAGCATCGCCGCAGTGGCCGACCGCACGGGCTACAGCAAGACGTCCTGGGAGCGTTATCTCAACGGCCGGCTCCTCGCCCCCAAGGGGGCGATCGTCGCCCTGGCCGAGGTGACCGGGACCAACCCCATCCATCTCACCACCATGTGGGAGCTCGCCGAGCGTGCGTGGAGCCGCTCGGAGGCGCGCCACGACATGACCATGGAAGCGATCCGGATCTCCCAGGCGCGGGCCGCGCTCGGCGAGTTCGGACCGACCCCGGCGAAGGGGAGCAACGGCAAGCAGTCCCGCAAGGGCGGCAGTACGACGGTGACGCCGGGGATCGCCGGACCGGCGGGCGTGTCGCCGACCGTCCCGCCGATGGTGCCGCCGACCGTCCCTCCGCAGCCGACGGCTCCGGACGTCCAGGACTCCGTGGGCGGCGACGTACGGGGAGGCGCGTCTCGGCCGGGTTCGTCCGCGGGTACGGGCGGCGGCGGGGGCGCGGGTACGGGTTCGTCCGGGAGCTCCTCCGTCGCCAACTCGTGGGGGCTCGCCGGGTACGAGAGGCCCGCGCAGGCTCCCGGCCGGGGGGCCGGGAGCACGCCGGAGGCTTCCGGGCGGAATTCGGGGGCGAGTGCCGGTGTCGGTGTCGGTGTCGGTGCGGGGGCGAGTGGTTCCGGTGCCGGGGCGAGTGCGGGTGCGGGTGCGTCCGGGGCGTTCGGGCCGCCGCCCGGTGGGACGCCGCCGCAGGACGCTCGGCCCCCGTCCGGCGGGTCGGCCGACGCGGCGCGTCGCAGGCGGCGGCTCACGATGTTCCTCGCGGGGATCGTCGGCACGCTCGTCGTGATCGCGGCGGCCGTGTTCCTGACCCGCGGTGGCGGTGACAAGAAGGACGAGAGCACGCCGAAGTCGCCCACCACCTCCGCCGCCGTCGACCCCGATCTGCCGGTCGGGGTCAAGTGCAGCGGGAGCAGCTGCACGGGCAAGGACCCGGAGAACATGGGCTGCGGCGGGACGCTGGCGACCACCACCACCAGCGTCACCGTCGGCACCACCCTTGTCGAGGTCCGCTACAGCAAGACCTGTGGGGCGGCGTGGGCCCGCATCACCCAGGCCGCGGCCGGCGACAAGGTCGAGGTGTCCTCGGGTGCGGCGGCCAAGCAGACCGGGGCGGTCGACACGGACACCGACGCGTATACGCCGATGGTGGCTGTGAAGGACGCGGGGGACGCGAAGGCCTGTGCGACGTTGAAGGCCGGGCTGAAGGGCTGCACGAAGTAACCCCGCGGGCGGGGCTGTTCTCGTACGGTGCCGGGCTCGTCCGGCGTACGAGGATGGTCCCGCCTCGCTGTGCGTTCCGGTGCCGGGTCCGCCCACGAAGCCGGTTTTCGCCCCCTCCGCCCCTGCCCTTCCCGTGGTCCTGGGGGCTGCGCCCCCTCTCCCCCTGCCATCGCGCTGACGCGCTCGTCCTCAAACGCCGGACGGGCTGAAATGCCCCACCCGCCGGTCGGCTGAAATACCCCACCCGCCCGATGAGCTGAGGTGCCGCCACCCGCCGGACGGGCTGAAGTGCCCCACCCGCCGGTCGGCTGAAGTGCCCCACCCGCCCGACGGGCTGTCCCACCGCCGGTGGGCCGGCATACCGCCACCCGCCTGAAATCCCGAACCCCAAAACTCCTCCCCGCGCACACGCATGCCCGTGTGTTCTCGGGGCAGGCGGACGGTAACCCCACGGGATCCGGTGGCTGTTCGGGAGGAGACACCCCCTTCCGGGCTGTTCCGGTTGCCATTGGCGGCCGTCTTGCCCACCTCTCCCGGGCAGGCGGCCGCCTTTTCGTCGCTCTGTGGGGTGGGCCACACGTACCTGGACGTTCGGGATCCCGGAGGCGCGATAGCCTGACGGGCGGATCTCTCTTGACGCCAAGAGATCGATCATCTGTATCCCTGATCGATCATCGCGGCGGAGCAGGGGATCCGGATCCTGCACCCGGGGCAGCGACGCCCCACCGCCAGCTGTCATACGGAGAACGCCATGACCCGCACTCCCGTGAACGTCACCGTCACCGGCGCGGCCGGCCAGATCGGTTACGCCCTGCTCTTCCGCATCGCCTCCGGCCAGCTGCTCGGCGCGGACGTGCCGGTCAAGCTGCGCCTCCTGGAGATCACGCCGGCGCTGAAGGCCGCCGAGGGCACCGCCATGGAGCTCGACGACTGCGCCTTCCCGCTCCTTCAGGGCATCGACATCACGGACGACCCGAACGTCGCCTTCGACGGCACGAACGTCGCCCTTCTCGTCGGCGCCCGCCCGCGCGCCAAGGGCATGGAGCGCGGCGACCTGCTCTCCGCCAACGGCGGCATCTTCAAGCCGCAGGGCAAGGCGATCAACGACAACGCCGCGGACGACATCAAGGTCCTCGTCGTCGGCAACCCGGCCAACACCAACGCGCTCATCGCGCAGGCCGCCGCCCCGGACGTACCGGCCGAGCGCTTCACCGCGATGACCCGCCTGGACCACAACCGCGCGCTGACCCAGCTCGCGAAGAAGACCGGCACGACGGTCGAGGACATCAAGCGCCTCACCATCTGGGGCAACCACTCCGCCACCCAGTACCCGGACATCTTCCACGCGACCGTGGCCGGCAAGAACGCGGCCGAGACCGTCAACGACGAGAAGTGGCTCGCCGAGGACTTCATCCCGACCGTCGCCAAGCGCGGCGCGGCCATCATCGAGGCCCGTGGCGCGTCCTCCGCCGCCTCGGCCGCCAACGCCGCCATCGACCACGTGTACACGTGGGTCAACGGCACCGCGGACGGCGACTGGACCTCCATGGGCATCCCGTCGGACGGCTCCTACGGCGTCCCCGAGGGCCTCATCTCGTCCTTCCCCGTCACCACGAAGGACGGCCAGTACGAGATCGTCCAGGGCCTGGACATCAACGAGTTCTCGCGCGCCCGCATCGACGCCTCCGTGAAGGAGCTCGAAGAGGAGCGCGAGGCGGTCCGCAGCCTCGGCCTCATCTGAGCCGACCGAGCCACCCGCTCAACGCGCAAGGCCCCGCCCCGGATTCGTTCCGGGGCGGGGCCTTCCGCATGCGTACGGAAAGTACGTATCGAACGTACTTTCTTTATCCCCGCATGAGGTGACACTGCGGACGTAGCCGTCGCTATCGTCGCAGTGAGCAGGCTGATCGGGGGACGGGGACAAGAGATGTGGCGGTGGGACGCTCACCAGCAGCGGTGGATCGACGACGGCAACAGTGCGGGCGACGGCGCGGGCGGTGACGCCGGGTCGGAGACTCCTTGGTGGGCCGCGGAGGAGACCCGGGCGGCCGGTCTGCGGCCACCGCCGCCGGTCCAGCAGCCGGCGGCACAGCAACCGCCGCCGCCACCGCCGGTCGGAATGCCGCCTCCGGTTCAGCCGCCTCCGGTTCAGCCGCCGCCCGTTCAGCAGCCCTGGCAGCAGCCCGGGCCGTGGTCCGCTCCCGTCCCTGGAACCGTTCCCGGCCCCGCTACCGCGCGCGGTGGCTCCGGGCAGCTGATCGCCATGGTCGTCGCCCTGGTCCTGGTGGCCGGCGGGATCGGGGCGGGGGTGTGGGTGCTGATGCGGCGCGACGCGGCGGACCGTACGGCGTCGGGGGGCTCCCAGTCGTCCGTGAGCGCCTCCGCTTCCGCCCATGCGCCGGAGTCCCCGTCCCCCTCCCCGTCGGCTTCCGCGTTCGCCTCCACCTCGACGCTCGCGAGCACCCCGCCGCAGACATCCCTCGCCCCGCAGCCGGAACCGGCTCCCGGATACAGCCGGGCGGTGGACCCCGTCGGCTACACGCTCGACGTGCCCGACGGGTGGCTCCGGAAGCAGGAGAAGGGCGAGAAGGCGCCGGTCGTCACCTACTACACCGACCCCGGCGACAGCCGCGAGATCGAGCTGTTCAAGGTCACCGAGGACAGCCCGGCCGACTCCCTCGACCAGGCCGAGAACAAACCGTGGGGCTTCAGGAAGCAGCTCTCCGGCTACGAGGTCCTCGACCGTACGTCGGGCCCGGGCTGGGCCGAACTCACCTACCACTACGACGGTGGTGAGGAGGTGGGCCCCCTCCTGGTCATCGACCACCGCTTCACGGCACCCGACGGCACGCTCTACGCGATCCGCGTCAGCCACTACGAGGGGGCCACGTCCGAGGACCTGCGCGGGCTGCTCACGACGGCCGTGAGCTCGTTCTGCCCGACGGGTGCGGACTGCACAGGGGCGTAGCCGGCGGCAGCCGCTTCTCGAACCAGTACGCGGCGTAGGCGTTGTCGTCGTAGCGGGGGATCTCCGTGTACCCGCAGGCCCGGTACATCGCCTGGGCCTCGGCGAGGACCGCGTGCGTGTCGAGGCGGACGACTCCGTGGCCGCGGGAGACGGCCTCGCGTTCCAGGCCGTCCAGGATCCGCCGGGCCAGCCCGAGCCGCCGGGCGTCCGGGTGCACCCACACATGCCGGATCTCGCCGACCCCGGGCTCCAGCCCGCGCAGCGCCCCGCAGCCGACGGGGCGCCCCTCCTCGTACGCGACGAGGAAGGCGCCGGCGGCTGCGGACACCTCGTGGGGCCGTACGAGGGCGGCCGGGTCGAAGCCTTCCGGGAAGCGCTCGTCGATGTCGGCGGCGTAGGCGGCCAGGCAGTGGCGGGCGTCGGCCGAGGAGCCGTCGACGACCTCGACCGTGATCGCCGCCAGCCGCAGCAGCCGCTCGGCTGTGGCGACAGCCGCCGTGAGGTCACCGCGCTGCCGCTCGCTCAGTCCGCCGAGCAGGCCCGCGGCGAGGACGTCGGCGCGGTGGTTCTGCTCCTTCACCTCGACCCGCCCGGCCGGGGTGAGCCGGGCGATGCGCAGCCTGCTGTCGTCGGGATGCACGCTCACCCGGACAAGGCCCTGCGATTCGAGCGCCTTGACCATCCGGCTCAGATATCCGGCGTCGAGCCCGAGCCGGCCCCGGAGGTCTCGGAGGGAGGCGCCCGCCCCGGCCTCGGAGCCCCCCGTGCCATCGGCGGTCGCGGCGGTCGCGGTGGTCTCGGCGATCTCGAAGAGCAGGCGTGCCTCACCGAGGGGGCGGTCCTGCCCGAGGTAGTGGTCGTCCAGGGCTCCGATGCGCCGGGTGAAGTAACGGTTGAAGCGGCGCAGGGCCTTCACGTCTTCCGCGGCGACCGGTTCCGTAGAGACTCGCTCCATATCTTTGACTGTAGTCAAAGAAATCGCTCGGCGTCTCAGATCTTCTGCAACTCGCTCTGCAGCTTCGAGATGTCCACCGACTCGTCCGCCGACGGCGTGGCCGACGGGACCGGCTCGTTGTAGTCGGTGAAGAGCAGGGTCAGGTCCGAGCCCTTGCCCTTCTCCGTCGCCTCCACCAGGTGGTGGTCGTCGTCCGTGCTGACGTACAGCGTGGTCTTCTTGCCGGCTTCCTTGTACGACAGCGGGATGACCTTCGAGCCGTCGACCGTCGTCTCGGCGCCCTTCGTCAGGGTGTGCCGGTTGTCCGGATCGCCGGTGATCTCCTTCTGGAAGGTGTCGAGGTCGCAGCTGTCGGCCATGCCCTTGACCAGGGCGTCGCCGGTGGAGCCGTGGATGTAGCGGTTCTTGAACAGCTCGGCGGCCGCGTCGCCCTGGCCACCGGGGATCTGGGTCTTCCAGAAGGCCTTGTCGGGTTTCATCCAGACCTGTCCGTCGCGCACGACCATCTTCACGCTGCCCCCGTCGGAGCCCATCTCGATGGAGCCCGTGCAGTTGCCGTCCTGGTCGAGGGCGAGGTCCATCGAGGTCGGCTGGGTGGTGCTGGTGCTCGTGCCCGCGCTGTCGTCGGTGAGCTTGAGGTGGACCGACTTCGCCTTCAGCAGGGTCTCCTGCGCCTTGTCGGAGAGTTCCTGTGCGCTCGCGCCGTCGCCGTCGTCCGCCCAGGACAGCGCGGGGGAGAGGGGTGAGACGGGCGAGAGGGGCGACAGGAGAAGCGCTGCGGCGACCGCCGTGCGGGCGAGCGTCTTCCTGGACATCGCGTCACCTCCATGGTGCGCATCAGCGCCTCACTACTCAGCGTACTTTTGTGCCTGTTTGCCCGCATTTTCAGTGACGCGGCCCACTTTCGGCCATGGATCGCGCATGCATCGCTGGTCGAGGGGCAGGCGCTCACGGCCCCCGAGAGTGACACGTGTGTGACACAGGGGCACTGAACAGGAACGGAAGGCAACACCGACCATGGCCGGACAGCAGGGACACCAGACGATTCATGTGGGCGGGGAGTGGCGCGAAGCCGTCTCCCGCGCCACTCGCGACATCCTCGACCCCGCGGATGCCAAGCCGTTCGCCGTGGTCGCGGAGGGCGACGCGCGGGACGTGGACGCGGCGGTCGCCGCCGCCCGCCACGCCTTCGACGAAGGCCCGTGGCCGCACACCGCCGTCGCGGAGCGCGCCGCCCTGCTGCGCCGTGTCGCCGACCTCCTCGTGCGCGACCGGGAACAGCTCGGGCTGCTGGAGAGCCGTGACGCGGGCAAGACGGTCGAGGAGGGGCGCGTCGACATCGACTGCGTCGCCGACGCCTTCCGGTACTTCGCCGACCTCGTCCTGGGGGAGGGCGGCGGCCGTGTCGTCGACGCCGGGTCCAAGGACATCCACAGCGTCGTCGTGTACGAGCCCGTCGGCGTCTGCGCCATGATCACGCCCTGGAACTACCCGCTGCTGCAAGCCAGTTGGAAGGTCGCGCCCGCCCTGGCGGCCGGCAACACCCTGGTGATCAAGCCGAGCGAGATCACCCCGCTGACCACCGTCGCCCTCATCGACCTGCTGGTGGAGGCCGGGCTGCCGGTCGGCGTCGCGGGCATCGTGACGGGGCCCGGGCATTCGGTCGGCGCCCGGCTGGCCGAGCACCCGGACGTCGACCTCGTCTCGTTCACCGGAGGTCTCGCCAGCGGCACGAAGGTCGCCCAGGCCGCCGCCGTGAGCGTGAAGAAGGTCGCGCTGGAGCTGGGCGGCAAGAACCCCAACGTCGTGTTCGCCGACGCCTGTTCGACCGAGGAGGACTTCGACACGGCCGTCGACCAGGCCCTCAACGCCGCGTTCATCCACAGCGGCCAGGTCTGCTCGGCGGGCTCCCGCCTCATCGTCGAGGAGAGCGTGCGCGAACGCTTCGTCGCCGAACTCGCCCGCAGGGCAGGCCTGATCAGGCTCGGCCGCGGCACCGAGGAAGGCGTCGAGTGCGGCCCGCTCGTCTCCGAGCAGCAGCGCGCGAAGACCGAGGCGTACGTCGCCTCCGCGCTCGCGGAGGGCGCGGTGCTGCGGTCCGGCGGCAAGCGCCCCGAGCCGTCCGCCGAGCGGCCCGCCACCGGGTACTTCTACGAGCCGACCGTCCTCGACCGGTGCCACCGGGACATGAAGGTCGTACGGGAGGAGGTCTTCGGGCCGGTCCTCACCGTCGAGACCTTCCGCACCGAGGACGAGGCCGTCGCGCTCGCCAACGACACCGAGTACGGGCTCGCGGGCGCCGTCTGGACCGCCGACGCGGGCCGCGCCCGACGCGTCGCGGGACGTCTGCGCCACGGCACCGTCTGGATCAACGACTTCCACCCCTACCTTCCCCAGGCGGAGTGGGGCGGCTTCGGCAAGAGCGGAGTCGGCCGCGAACTCGGCCCGTCCGGTCTCGCCGAGTACCGCGAGACCAAGCACGTCTACCAGAACCTCGCGCCGCGGCCTGTGCGCTGGTTCAGGGGCTGAGCTCGATGCCGACCCCGACTGCGCTCGGATCCGGCTGGGGGTCCGGGGGTTATCCCCCGGGACAGCACAGCCAGAACCTCGCGCCGAAGCCGGTGCGGTGGTTCGCCGGCTGAGCGCCGCAAGTCCCCAAGAGCCGGGCCGCGTCCCCCACGTACGGCCTTGTCCCCCCGTCCCCCACCCATTACGCGCAGTACCTTGCACGATCTTGAGGAGCACCACTTCATGTCCGAGCACGAGAACACGTACGACTACGTCGTCATCGGCGGCGGCACGGCAGGCTCCGTGATCGCGTCCCGGCTGACCGAGGACCCCGACGTCACCGTCGCCGTCATCGAGGGCGGTCCCAGCGACGTGGGCCGCGACGACGTCCTGACCCTGCGCCGGTGGATGGGCCTGCTCGGCGGCGAACTGGACTACGACTACCCGACGACCGAGCAGCCACGCGGCAACTCGCACATCCGGCACAGCCGGGCCCGCGTCCTAGGAGGGTGTTCGTCCCACAACACGCTCATCGCGTTCAAGCCGCTGCCGTCCGACTGGGACGAGTGGGAGGCGGCCGGTGCAAAGGGCTGGGGTGCGGTGCCGATGGACGCGTACTTCGGGCGGCTCCTCAACAACATCGTTCCCGTCGACGAGAAGGACCGCAACGCCATCGCCCGCGACTTCGTGGACGCCGCGCAGTCGGCGCTCGGCGTGCCGCGCGTCGAGGGCTTCAACCGGGAGCCGTTCACCGAGGGCGTCGGCTTCTTCGACCTCGCGTACCACCCGGAGAACAACAAGCGCTCCAGCGCTTCGGTCGCCTACCTGCACCCCGTGATGGACGAGCGCCCCAACCTCCGCATCCTCCTGGAGACCTGGGCGTACAAGCTGGAGCTGGCGGGGACGCGCGCCACGGGCGTGCACGTACGCGGCAAGGACGGTGCCGAGACCCTCGTACGGGCCCGCCGCGAAGTCCTGCTGTGCGCGGGCGCCGTGGACTCGCCGCGCCTGCTCCTGCACTCCGGGATCGGGCCGCGCGAGGACCTCGAAGCGCTCGGCATCCCCGTCGCGCACGACCTCCCGGGCGTCGGCGAGAACCTGCTCGACCACCCGGAGTCGGTGATCGTCTGGGAGACGCACGGGCCCATTCCCGAGAACTCCGCGATGGACTCCGACGCGGGCCTCTTCGTGCGCCGCGACCCCGAACACGCGGGCCCCGACCTGATGTTCCACTTCTACCAGATCCCGTTCACCGACAACCCCGAGCGCCTCGGCTACGAACGCCCCGCGCACGGCGTCTCGATGACGCCCAACATCCCCAAGCCGCACAGCCGCGGCCGGCTCTCCCTGACCAGCGCGGACCCCGCCGACAAGCCCGCCCTCGACTTCCGCTACTTCACCGACGAGGACGACCACGACGGCCGGACCCTCGTCGACGGAATCAGGATCGCCCGCGAGATCGCCAAATCCGAGCCGCTCGCCGGATGGCTGAAGCGCGAGGTGTGCCCGGGACCCGACGTCACGGGCGACGAGGAGCTGAGCGAGTACGCGCGCAAGGTCGCGCACACCGTGTACCACCCGGCGGGCACCTGCCGTATGGGTGCCGCGGACGACCAACTCGCCGTGGTGGACCCCGAGTTGCGCATCCGTGGCCTCGACGGCATCCGGATCGCCGACGCGTCCGTCTTCCCGACCATGCCCGCCGTGAACCCCATGATCGGGGTGCTCATGGTCGGGGAGAAATGTGCCGACCTGATCGGAGGCGGTGCGTGATGACCACCACGACCACCGTGCCCACGCCCGAGCCCGCGAACGCCCCCGCCACGACCGGGAGTTCGCCCGTCTTCTCCGTCCACAACCTGTGGAAGGTGTTCGGCCCCAAGGCCGAACGCATACCCGGCGACCCCGAACTCGCCGCGCTCACCCCCGCGGAGCTGCGCGCCAGGACCGGCTGCACCGCCGCGGTGCGCGACGTCAGCTTCGACGTGCGCAAGGGCGAGGTCTTCGTCGTCATGGGCCTGTCCGGCTCCGGCAAGTCCACCCTCGTCCGCTGCCTGACCCGGCTCATCGAGCCGACCTCAGGCTCCCTCGCGATCGACGACGAGGACGTCCTCGCCATGGACACCGCCCGGCTGCGCGAACTCCGCCGCCACCGCGCCGCGATGGTCTTCCAGCACTTCGGCCTGCTCCCGCACAGGTCCGTCCTCGACAACGTCGCCTACGGCCTGGAGATCCAGGGCGTCAGCAAGGCCGAACGCCGCAGGCGCGCCCAGGACGTCGTCGCCAAGGTCGGCCTGGAGGGCATGGAGCAGCGCAGGCCCGGGCAACTGTCCGGCGGCCAGCAGCAGCGCGTCGGGCTCGCACGGGCCCTCGCCGTAGACCCTGAGGTCCTCCTCTTCGACGAACCGTTCAGCGCGCTCGACCCGCTGATCCGGCGCGACATGCAGGAGGAGGTCATCCGGCTGCACCGCGAGGAGGGCCGCACGATGGTCTTCATCACCCACGACCTGAACGAGGCACTGCGCCTGGGCGACCGCATCGCGCTGATGCGCGACGGCAGCATCGTCCAGCTCGGCACCCCCGAGGAGATCGTCGGGTCCCCGGCCGACGACTACGTCCGCGACTTCGTCCAGAACGTGCCCCGCGAGCAGGTCATGACGGTGCGCACCGCCATGCGCGCCGGTGACTGCGGCGGCTCGGAGCACCCGGGCCGGCTCGCCCCCGACACCGTCGTCATCGACGCGATCAGGACCGTCGCGCACAGCGGCCGGGCCGCCTGTGTCGTGGAGGACGGCCGTTGCCTGGGGGTGGTCGACCACGAGCGGCTGCTCGACGTGGTGGCCGGAGCGGGGCCGAGCAAGGAGGCGGTCTGATGGCAACGGTCACCACCCCCGCCCCCCGGATCGCGCTGCCCGGTGTCCTCAGACACCGCGCCGCGGGCAAGCTCCTGCTGCTCGCCGTCGCCGCGGCCGTCCTGGTGCCGCTCGCCAACGCCCGCTGGGCGAGCGGAAGCTGGCCGCACGCGCTGACCGTCGACCTGAGCGAACCGCTCGGCCGGGCCAGCACCTGGATCATCGACAACCGCGACAGCCATCCGCTGTTCCTGTACTTCTTCGGATACGTCAGCAACGCCGTCGTCCTCTCCGTCCGCGCCGTCTACCTGGTGCTGCTCGCGGCTGGCTGGGCGGGCGTCACGGCCGTCGCGGCGGTCACCGCGTGGCGGGTCGCCGGTGTCCGGCTGGCGCTGGGCACGGCCGCCGCGTTCCTCGCATGCGGGCTGCTCGGTATGTGGGTGCCCACCATGCAGACATTGGCGCTCATGGTGGTTGCCGTACTCGCGTCCGTCGTACTGGGCGCCCTGCTCGGCCTCGCCGCCGGGCTCTCCGACCGCACCTACCGCGCCCTGCGCCCGGTCCTCGACACCATGCAGGTGCTCCCGGCGTTCGCGTACCTGCTCCCCGTCGTCCTGGTGTTCGGCATCGGCGTGCCCGCGGCCGTGCTCGCCACCGTCGTGTACGCCGCCCCGCCCATGGCCCGGCTCACCGCGCTCGGCCTGCGCGGCGCCGACGCCGGGGTGATGGAGGCCGTCGCCTCACTCGGCGCCACGGCCCGCCAGCGGCTGCTGACCGCCCGCCTTCCGCTGGCCCGCAAGGAACTCCTCCTCGGCCTCAACCAGACGATCATGATGGCGCTGTCCATGGCCGTCATCGCCTCCGTGATCGGCGCGGGCGGCCTCGGTGACCGTGTCTACCAGGCCCTCGCCTCCGTGGACGTGGGCGCCGCGCTCGCCGCCGGCATCCCGATCGTGCTGCTCGCCGTCGTGCTCGACCGGGTGACCGGTGCGGCGGGAGAGCGCCTCGGCGAGCCCAACGGCAGCCCCCTGCAATGGGGTTACGCGGCCGTCGTCGCCGTGGCCGTCGCACTCGCCGGACGGCTCACCGGCCGCCTCGACTGGCCCGAGGCATGGTCGGTCGGCATCGCCGAGCCCGTGAACCACGCCGTCGACTGGATGACCGACCACCTCTACTCCGGCGTCCCGTACATCGGCGGCACCGCCGACTGGGCGGGCCACTTCACCACCTGGGTCCTCGACCCGCTCCGGGACGGCCTGCTCTGGCTGCCCTGGTGGTCGGTCCTCCTGGTCGTCGCCACGCTCGCCTGGCTGATCGGCACCTGGCGCACCGCGCTCACCGCCGTCCTCGCGATGGCCGCGATCGGCGTCCTCGGCGTCTGGGAGCCGTCCCTCGACACCCTCTCCCAGGTACTGGCCGCGGTCGCCGTGACCCTCGTCCTCGGCTTCGCGACCGGCATCGCCGCGGCCCGCAGCGAACGCGTGGAGCGGGCCCTGCGCCCGGTCCTGGACGTCTTCCAGACGATGCCGCAGTTCGTGTACCTGATCCCGGTGGTCGCCCTGTTCGGCATCGGCCGCGCCCCGGCCGTCGCCGCGGCCGTCGTCTACGCACTGCCCGCCGTCGTCCGCATCACCACCCAGGGCCTGCGCGCGGTCGACCCGGCCGCGCTGGAGTCCGCCCGCTCCCTCGGCGCGACCGGCATGCAGCAACTGCGCCAGGTCCAGCTGCCGTTGGCCCGCTCGTCCCTGCTCCTCGCCCTCAACCAGGGTGTCGTCCTGGTCCTCGCCGTGGTCATCATCGGCGGCCTGGTCGGCGGCGGCGCGCTCGGCTACGACGTCGTGTTCGGGCTCGCCCAGGGCGACCTGGCCACCGGACTCGTCGCCGGCGCCGCGATCGTCTGCCTCGGCCTGATGCTCGACCGGGTGACCCAGCCCACGGGCCGACGAGGGAAGAAGGGAGCCTGACATGCGCATACGTACGATTTCGGCGGTGGCCGGGGGATCGGCCCTGTTGCTGCTGACCGGCTGCGGCGCCGCCGACATGACCAAGCAGTCCTCGCCCTACGCCAACGCCCAGGGCGCCAGGACGGTGACCCTCTCCGTGCAGTCCTGGGTCGGCGCACAGGCCAACGTGGCTGTCGCGCAGTACCTGTTGGAGCACCGGCTCGGCTACCGCGTCGACACCGTCCAGGTCGACGAGGTCCCGGCCTGGGACGCGCTCAGCCAGGGCCGCGTCGACGCGATCATGGAGGACTGGGGCCACCCCGACCAGGAGAAGCGGTACGTCGAGGACAAGAAGACCATCGCCCACGCGGGCGACCTCGGCGTCACCGGCCACATCGGCTGGTACGTCCCGACGTACTTCGCCAAGCAGCACCCCGACGTCACGAACTGGAAGAACCTCGACAAGTACGCAGACCAGCTGCGCACCGCGGAGAGCGGCGGCAAGGGCCAACTCCTCGACGGCTCCCCGTCGTACGTCACCAACGACAAGGCGCTGGTGGACAACCTGGACCTGAACTACCAGGTGGTGTTCGCCGGTTCGGAGGCGGCGCAGATCACCCAGATGAAGCAGTTCGCCAAGGAGAAGAAGCCCTTCCTCACCTACTGGTACTCACCCCAGTGGCTCTTCGAGAAGGTCCCGATGACCGAGGTGAAGCTCCCCGCCTACAAGGAGGGCTGCGACGCCGACGCCAAGAAGGTCGCCTGCGCCTACCCGCACACCCCGCTGCAGAAGTACCTCAACGCGGACTTCGCCAGGAGCGGCGGCAAGGCGGCCGCCTTCCTGAAGAAGTTCAAGTGGACGACGGAGGACCAGAACGAGGTGTCGTTGATGATCGCCAACGACAAGCTGACCGCGCAGGAGGCGGCGAAGAAGTGGGTGGCCCGCCACGCCTCCACATGGAAGGCGTGGCTGCGGTAGCCTCCGACCGTCGCGTGATCACCGCAGCCCGTCGGCGATCCCCCGCAACGCCCCCGTCGCCGCCCGATGCAGCCCCGGCCCGAACGTGATCCGCGTCGCCCCTCGCCCGCCCAGCTCGGCCGGCGAGGGGCCCCCGTCGAGCGTGGCGAACACGTTCACCGGCCCCTGGATCCCGGACCGCAGCAGGGGCAGTACGCCGACGGGGGCGCCGATCGGATACACGCAGTCGGCGCCCGCGGCGACGTACAACGCGGCCCGCTCGATGGCCCGTCCGGGATCCGTGACCCCGCGCATGAACGTGTCGATGCGCGCGTTGACGAAGAGCTGGTCGGCCGCGGCGGCCCGCACCTCGGCGAGCCAGTCGGCGTGCCGGGCCGCATCCTTGAGGGCACCCCCGTGCGAGTCCTCAAGGTTGCAGCCCACCGCGCCCGTCTCCAGCAGCCGCTCCACCAGCTCCTTCGGCGCGAGCCCGTACCCGTCCTCGATGTCCGCGGACACCGGCACGTCGACGGCCCGGACGATCCGCGCCACCGCCGCGAACATCTCGTCGGCGGGCGTCGCCCCGTCCTCGTACCCGAGCGAGGCCGCGACCCCGGCGCTGGGCGTCGCGAGCGCCGGGAACCCCGCGTCGGCGAACACCCGCGCGGAGGCGGCGTCCCACGGCCCGGGAAGGACCAGCGGGGCGTCGGGCAGACGGCCCCGGTGCAGCGCGCGGAACGTCTCTGCCTTGCTCACCACGTGGGTCCTCCCGGTGGGATGCGGCGGCTGACCATCAGCCGGTTCCATCCGTTGATGACGGTGATCAGCCCGATGAGATGGGCGAGCCGATCCTCGTCGAAGTGCTTGGCGGCCCGCTCGTACACCCCCTCCGGCACGAAGCCGTCGGTCAGGACTGTGACGGCTTCGGTGAGCGCGAGAGCGGCCCGTTCGCGCTCGCTGTAGAGGTCCTCGGCCTCCTCCCAGGCGTCGAGGAGATCGAGACGCCGCTGATCGACGCCGTGCTCGCGCGCGAGGCCGAGATGCATGTCGAGGCAGAACGCGCAGTGGTTGATCTGCGAGGCGCGGATCATGACGAGTTCGGCGAGCTCCGGATCGCCGAGCCCCTTCTTCGCGGCCGCGCTCAGCGCGGACATGGCCCGCCCCACCCGCTGGGCGAGCACCTGCGTACGGCTCACTTGTGCGTGCCCGCCTGGTAGTGGCCCGGCGTCATCCGGGTGCTCACCCCGAACCGGTTCCACGCGTTGATCACCGTGATCGCCGCGATCAGCTGGGACAGCTCCGCCTCCTCGAACTGCTTGGCGGCCCGCTCGTACACCTCGTCCGGCACGAAGCCGTCGGTCAGCACGGTGATCGCCTCGGTCAGCTCGATCGCGGCCAGTTCCTTCTCGGTGTAGAAGTGCCGCGACTCCTCCCACGCGCTGAGCTGAATGATCCGCTCGACGCTCTCGCCCGCCGCGAGCGCGTCCTTGGTGTGCATGTCGAGGCAGAACGCGCAGTGGTTGATCTGCGACGCCCGGATCTTCACCAGCTCGTACAGCTTGGGCTCCAGGCCCTGGCGGGCGGCGGTGTCCAGCCGCAGCATCGCCTTGTAGACCTCGGGGGCGTGCTGGGACCAGTTCAGACGGGGGGCCTGCTCGGCGGCGTACGGGACGGATTCCTCAGTGGTCATGTCCTCGACCCTAGGAGCGGAGCAGCCCAAGGGTATGGTCCATTTCCATGGCGAAAACCTGGGCCACTTTGGGCGTCGACCTGCACCTGGAACCGAACAGCTCCGGCGGTCTGCGCCGGGGCCTGACCGACGCCCTGCGGGACGCCGTCCGCGGCGGCCGGCTCGCTCCCGGCACCCGCCTCCCCTCCTCACGCACCCTCGCCGCCGACCTGGGCATCGCACGCAACACGGTCGCCGACGCGTACGCCGATCTCGTCGCCGAGGGCTGGCTCACCGCCCGCCAGGGCTCCGGCACCCGCGTCGCGGAGCGCCCCGTCCCGCAGCGCACGGCGGACACCCCACCCCACCCGCGCGAGCCGGGCCGCCCCACGTACGACCTCGTCCCCGGCGCCCCCGACCTCGCCTCCTTCCCGCGCACGGAATGGCTCAAGGCGGCCCGGCGCGCACTGGCGGCGGCCCCGCACGACGCCCTCGGCTACGGCGACCCGCGCGGCCGCGTCGAACTGCGCACCGCGCTCGCGGTCTACCTGGCCCGCGCCCGGGGCGTCCGCGCCGACCCGGAGCACATCGTGGTCTGCTCCGGGTTCGCGGACGGGCTGACACTGCTCGGCCCGGTGCTGCGCGGGCGCGGGCTGCGCTCGCTCGCCGTGGAGTCGTACGGCCTCGACGCGCACTGGAACCTGCTGGAGCGGGCGGGGCTGCGCACCGTGCCGCTGCCGTTCGACGAACTCGGCACGGACATCGGCGAGTCGGCGGGCGTACGCGGCATGCTGCTGACCCCCGCGCACCAGTTCCCCATGGGCCTGCCGCTGCACCGCGACCGGCGGGCCGCCGCCGTCGACTGGGCGCGTCGCACCGGCGGCCTGATCCTGGAGGACGACTACGACGGCGAGTTCCGCTACGACCGTCAGCCGGTGGGCGCGCTCCAGGGCCTGGACCCCGACCGCGTCGTCTACCTCGGCACCGCCAGCAAATCCCTCGCGCCTGGGCTGCGGCTGGGCTGGATGGTGCTGCCGTCGGCCCTGGCCGCGGAGGTCGTCGCGCTCAAGCGCGGCGGTGGCTGGTCCAGCGGAGTCCTGGACCAGCTGACGCTGGCGGAGTTCCTCACGTCGGGGTCCTACGACCGGCACGTCCGCGCCGCGCGCCTTCGTTACCGGCGTCGGCGCGACGGTCTGGTCGCCGCCCTTGCCGCGCAGGCGCCCGGCGTCCACGCCACCGGCATCGCGGCCGGCCTGCACGCCGTCCTCCAACTCCCGCCCGGCACCGAGCAGTCGGTGCTCCGCGCGGCCGCCTGGCAGGGCCTCGCCCTGCACGGCCTCACCCGCTACCGCCACGCCCTGTCGACCGCGCCTCCGCTCGACGCCCTCGTCGTCGGCTACGGCACGCCGGCGGACCACGCGTGGGCGGGGGCCCTCGCCGCGCTGTGCAGGGCGCTGCCGTCGCCGTAGAAGCAGGGCTTTTACCCGTACGGGGGGGGGGGGGGGGGGGGGGGGGGGGGGGGGGGGGGGGGGGGGGGGGGGGGGGGGGGGGGGGGGGGGGGGGGGGGGGGGGGGGGGGGGGGGGGGGG
>NZ_JBMNDS010000035.1:0-95693 GCF_052543295.1 Streptomyces sp. SAS_270 | reverse complement strand
GCCGCACCGGTCGACGCCCCGCCCGGTGCGGCCACGGAACCCGCAATTCATTAGACAGGCGAAGGATTTTCGTCAATAATCGTTAGTCATGGGAAAGACCTATGAGCGCATAGACGGCCGCCTGCGTACCTTCATCGAGGCGCAGCCAATCTTCTTCACCGCGACCGCCCCGCTGGCCGGGGACGGCACGATCAACCTCTCCCCCAAGGGGCTCACCGGTTCCTTCGCCGTCCTCGACGAGCTGACCGTCGCCTATCTGGACTTCGCCGGGAGCAACGCCGAGACGATCGCGCACCTGCGCGAGAACGGCCGGATCACCCTCATGTGGTGTGCCTTCCAGGGCCCACCGAACATCGTCCGGGTGCACGGCCGCGGTGAGCCCGTCTTCCGCGACGACCCGCGCTTCAAGGAACTGCTCGCCCACTTCCCCGGCATCGACCCGACCCCGCACGGGCTGCGCGCGATCGTCGTCGTGACGGCCGAACTGGTCCGTGACACCTGCGGCTACGCGGTGCCCTTCATGTCGTACGACGAGGACCGCGATCTGCACGGCAAGCGCTTCGCGCGCGAGGACGACGCCTCGCTGAGCGCGTACTTCACCAAGAAGGAGTACATCGCGACGAGCATGGACGGACTGCCCGGGCTGCCGTTGCCGCTGCCCCCCACTACCGTCTGAGCCATGCGCCCCGGTGTCGTCGCCCTCGCGTCCGCCTCCTTGTTCGTGCTCGGTGCCGCGCCCGGCGGCGGGGCCGGGGACGGGCTCCCCTCGCCGCCGCTGCCCGAGCGCATGGCGGACTCCGGCGGCGGCACCCAGCTGATCACCGCCCTGGCTCCGCGCGCGGACGCGACGTCCGGCACCGTGGCCTGGTGGGATCTGCGCGACGGCCGGTGGGTGAAGGCCGGTTATGCCGCGGCACGCTTCGGCGCCAGGGGGCTCACCGAGGGCGCCTCGCGGAGGCAGGGCACGAACACGACCCCGACGGGGCTGTACGACCTGCCGTACGCCTTCGGCATCAAGGCCGCGCCCCACGGCACCTCGGCCCCCTACCGCCGGGTGCACCAGGACTCCTGGTGGTGTCAGGACAACGGCTCCCGCTCCTACAACCGCTGGACCGAGCCGCGTCCCGCCGACTGCCGCGCCACCGAGTCGGAGCACCTGATCGGATACGACACGCAGTACGCGTACGCCTTCGTCATCGGCTTCAACTACGAGCGGCCCGTGCACGGCCGGGGCGCGGGCATCTTCCTGCACGTCAACGGGCGTGGGCCAACGGCTGGTTGCGTGTCGGTGCCTGCGGCGGCGATGCGGCGGATCCTGAAGTGGGCCGATCCGGCGCGCGGGCCGCACATCGCGATCGGGACGGAGAGCGGCGCCACCGCGATCACCGGGTACTGACCGGGTTCGCCGTCGCGTTGTCGGTGCGCGATGCCATCATGTTTCCCTGCTGGTGGGAGGGGACATGGAACGGGCGCGCAAGGCCCTGCTGATCGGAGTCGGGCACGCACCCGCGACGGTGGGCCTGCTGGAACCGCTCGACGAGGTCGTCGAAGCGGATCTACGACTGATGAACACGGCGCTGGAAGCAGCCGGTTACGAGGTCGAGACGCTGCACGACGCCGGCCTCAGCCGGATCAAACCCAAGATCTACGAGGTGGCCCGCGACGTGCCGCCCGGCGGCACCCTCCTGCTGTACTTCACCGGACACGGCGTGCGGGTCGACGGCGTCGACCATCTTGTCCCCGCCGACGCCACCCCACCGAGGGACGGGGTGTGGCAGGAGCCGTACGTGGACTCCCTGTTACCCGCGCGCATCAGCCCCCTGCTCAAGGAGTGCCGGGCAGGCACGGTGCTCTGGCTCGTCGACGCCTGCCGCACGGTCATGGACGGCAAGGGAGTGGCCTTCGGCAACAGCATCGACAGCGGACCTCCCGAAGGCGGCTTCGCCGTGCTGACGGGCTGTTCGGCCGGGGAGCAGTGCGGACACACCTCCGAGGGGAGCTTCTTCACCCGGGGGCTCGCCGACGCGCTGGGGCCGCTCGCCCCCGCCCGCACCGTGCACGAGGTGTTCACGGCGGCGCGAGCCCGGACGAAGGAGGCCGCCCGGCGGCACGGCCTCACCCAGACCGCCGGGATCCGCTACGGCACCAACGCCGAGGCGGAGACCAGGGAGAAGGAGATCTGCGGCGGCCGTCCGCTGCTGGAGGCCTGGCTGGAGGCGGCCCGTGAGACGCCGCTGTGGGAGCGGGTGAAGCCGGAGGACCAGGGCAGTGTCCCGGCCTTCCAGGACTCTCTCGCCGACTTCGTCGGGCAGTGCGCCCGCACCCTGCATCTCGCGCAGCAGCGCCTGCCGCACCCGGACCCGTGGGCCGACGACGCGTTCCCGGTACGGCTGTTGCGGGACCGGCTGCCCCTGCTGCTCCCCGAGGCGGCCGCCCTGTCGGCGGTCGAGGTCGCGCTGCTCGTGGCGGCACCGTTCCTGCGCGAGGCCGCCTGGGCCGACCGGCTGAGCCAGGCTGCGGAGATCGACCCGTACGCAGGGGTGCGCCGCCCGGGTGCCGACGCCCACCGCAGGCACTACGAGCAGATCGGCGACCAGTACGCGCGCGTGGCGCGGAAGGCGACCCAGTGCCGGGCCCGTGACCGGGTGCAGGACGAGGCCGCCGTGACGATGTGGCTGGTGCACCGCTGGATCGCCGACCGGTTCGAGACCGACGACGAGGCGGTGCCGCCGGGTCCGGCACAGGCTCTGGTCACCGCGCTGGGCGTGGCGCAGGACCGGGTGCACGAGTTGTCCGGCCTGCTGTGCGCACTGGCCTCCGGGATCGGCCTCGAAGACCTGCCGGGTGAACTGCCGGCCGCGTCCCGGGGCAAGGTGCTCCTGCCCGGCGGTCATCAGACTCTTCGGGTGCGCCCGCTCGCCGCGCTGCTCCGGCTCGCCGCCGCGCTGGCCGTGGACGTCCGGACCTTCCCCGAGGCGGTGGCCGAGCATCTGGCGGTCACCGACCCCGTCCTGCCCGAGCAGGTCATCGGCACGGCCCGCGGCCTCGGCTGGGACCCGGACGGCGACGCCCTGCATCTGGACGCCCTCTGCCCCCACCAGGCCATGCACGCGGCGCTCACCGAAGTGGTGGACCAGGCGGACCAGCTCACCGCGCAGGTCATGGACTTGAGCACCGAGCTGCCGGAATCGGAAGCCGCGCTGCTGACGGCCGTACCCCGCCGTGTCACCGATCGGGGGCTTCGCCCGAGCCGGATCGGCAACCAGCCGTCGTACGAGGTCCCGTTGCTGCGCTTCCACCTCGCGCAGACCGAGGTGCGCGAGCTGCTCATGGGTGAGCAACTGTACGGCGGCGACCCTCAGTTGGCGCTGCGGGAGCTGTACCAGAACGCCATGGACGCCTGCCGCTACCGCGCGATGCGCTGGACCTTCCTGCACAGCAGCGGCGTACGGCCGGCCGACTGGACGGGCCGGATCACCTTCACACAGGGCGAGGACGAGCGCGGCCCGTACGTCGAGTGCCAGGACAACGGGGTGGGGATGAGCGCGGAGCAGCTCAAACACACCTTCACGCGCGCCGGCAGCCGGTTCGAGCGGTCGAAGTCGTTCCGCAAGGAGCAGTCGCGGTGGCTGCGCCACGATCCGTCGCTGCGTCTGTATCCCAACAGCCGTTTCGGCATCGGGGTGTTCAGCTACTTCATGCTCGCCGACGAGATGACGATCGTGACCCGCCAGGTGGGCCCGGACGGCGTCCTGGCCGACCATGCGCTGCGCGTCGACATTCCGAGCAGCGGCAGCCTGTTTCGCATCCAGCGGCTCGGCGGGGCGCAGGACGGGCTCGCCGAGGGCGGGACGCGGGTGCGGCTGTATCTGCGGGACGGTGCCGCCGCGGCCGGGCTGTCCTGCGTGAAGGTGCTGCGCGAGCTGGTGCGGGTGAGCGAGTTCCGGCTGGAGGCGCAGGACGGGACGGGGTATGCGCACGACTGGGTGCCGGGCACGCTGCAGTCACCTCCGGGGGCCGCAACGGGCTCCTCGCTGGAGGCGGTGCCCGGGGTGCTGTGGTGGGTGACCGGCGAGGGCGCGATCCTGTGCGACGGCATCGTGACGGACCAGGAGCCCTTCGGCTGTGTGCTGAACCTGACCGGCCCGCATGCCGGAAAGCTGAGCGTCAGCCGCAAGGAGCTCCAGGAGTTCGACCAGCAGTGGGCGGACGAGACATGGCGGCAAGGAGCGAAAGCACTCGTCGACTGGCCCTCGTTGAGCCTGAACTGGCTGTGGGAACTGGATGCCCGCAACCTCTCCGTGGCCCAGGTACTCGATCAGGAGTGGCGCGGCAAGGGCGTCGAGGTGCGGGGGCGGAGCGGAAGGATGCCATCGCTCGACGTCGTCGGATGGTTCCATCTCGACCGTGACATGTACGACGACCAGCGACGCGGCAATCAGCGGCGCCTCTCCGCGGAGACACGCAGATTCCAGCCGTGGCGCACCGCAGCTCTGCAGATCCCCGCCGCGCCCGGCATGGCGGCTGCCCCGCTGAGCCTGTCGGGTCATCCTGTTCCCGCCCCCGGGGACGCGGACCTTGCGAACCGGGAGGTCCGCTCCTGGCACGAGGTGGTCTCCCACGCCGCCGGGCGGGGAATGACGGTCGCGGAGGTTCTGCTCCGCCTGCGGCGGCTGCGCATCGTGCACCCCGTCAATTCGCCTCCGCCCACGACGGGAGAGGACCTCGCCTGGGTCCCGGACTCGCTCGACGGTGAACTCGCGCAGGCGCTGAAGGGCTGGGCCAGGACCGGTCGGTCGAGTGCCCGGGCGTTCGACGAGGGCGGTGTCGACGACTGCGCCGCCCTGGTACTGGCATCGGCCCAACTGTCCATGCCCATGGGCCTCCTGGCTCGCCGCCTTGCCCGGCTCGCTCCCCTGCACTCCTTGACGGTTCCCGCTCCCCCCGAACACCACGAGAACTACGTCTGCACCGAGGACGACATCGCCGGCCTGTTTTCCGAGCCCTCCGACGCCCCCTCCAGAAGACAGCGTCGCGTGGACGGCGCCAGGCAGGTGCGTGAGATCTGCGGACGCACGGGGGAACCGCTGTCGGAGGTACTCCGCAGACTGTCCGATTTCAGCTGGCTCGGTTGGCGGGTGCCCTCTCCCGACGAGCTCTCCGCGTGGATGGAGCTCGACAGCGATGTCTTCGACGTCCTGGGCCTCTTCACGTCGGGCTTGCCCGATGGACGCCGATCCCTGTGCTGGGCGGCGACCATCAATTTCGCGGACATCGTGCAGGTCGATCTCGAAACCGCGGAGCGGGAGCTCGGCACGGTGGCCGCGCGTCTCGGCCTCGTCCATGAACCGCGCTACTCGAACGGTCTGCTGGACGGCCGCCACATCCCCTCCTACGACGCATCCCTTCTCCTGCGGCAACTGGCCGCCATCGGGGTGCGCTTGGAAGACGGCATCAATCTGGACTCGCTGGCCCTGGCGTCCCCGTCGTCGTCGGATTTCGATCTGGAGACAGCGCTGGACGACCTGCGCGCGGCAGGAGTCCCGCTCCCCGACGGACTCGGCATCCTCACCTCCTGGGGGGAACTGCCGCTTCGAAGCCGTTCCGTGCTGTCGGGCAAGGACGTGTTCTTCGACGAGGAGGACTACGCGGCCGCCGGCATGACGTCTGCCGCTCTCCTCAACGCCGCTGCGGGTTTCAACGAACCCCTCCACGAGGTATGGCTTCTCGCCGCGCGCGAGGCCATCCGCTTCGGACTGGCCGTACCCCCTCTCCCGGAGGCCGTCGCCGACTATCGGCCCCCGCAGCACGTGTGCTGGGCCCTCACCTCACGTCCCGATGACGCCTATGGAAATTCCGGCACGGCCGTATGGCGTCGTCTGCCCCCTGAGGAACTGGTGAAGCACGCCCACCGGCAGCTCACCGACGCCGCGACGGCGTACGAGGAGTTCTGCCGACTGCGGGTCATCGGCGCCCTTGTCCCCGAGCTCCCGCAACATGCCGTGGACGCCTTGAGCGAGCACATACCGGATGGACACGATCTCATCGCCCTGTCGGCCGAATACCGGGTGTCCGACAGCGACACCCCTCCCACCCCTCTCGACCTGGTCAGCATTGCGGGCCGGCTGGGCGAGCCGATCACCGACACCGTCCGGCGCATCACCCCCTACCTACCCTTCTGGTCCGGCGCCGCCGAGCTGCCGCCCGCGGCGGACACCGTTCCGCTGTGGCAGGATCTCGCGCTGCTCAGCCGGCACTTCGACGGCCAACTGCCCGCCGTCTCAGGTCGGGTGACGCTCCATCACGTCAAGTGCGCGGCCGAAGCCGTCGGCGAGAGCGAGGAATGGGTCAGGGAACGGCTCCGCCGCTACGCCGTCATGTTCGACCTGGACGTGGACGAGCCCGCGGTGGATGCCGAGGACGACGAACAGACCCGACACGAGAGCAAGAGCGATGACTGAACCTCCCCGCCCGAGTCACGACTTCACCGCCGTCTACGCCGAGGACGAACCGGGCCCGACCGCCCTGCCCTTCACCCGACGGGCGTCGGCCGACGGCCATGGCATCGTCGTCGAGGGCAACTGCCCGCGCTGTCACGGCAGAACGGCGACGGAGTACCGCCACGGGCTGCCCGGAACGGGTACCAAGGGGCTGTTGACCTGGCTCACGGGTGCCGGACCCGAACCGGGCAACGACACGGCCGACCTCACCCGCGAGGTGCACTTCTGCGAATGCGGACACCCCCACCCCAACCTGCCGGCGGACGCCGCGTTCGTGGGCTGCGGTGCCAGTTGGCGGCTCACGGCGCTCCGCTCGGGCAACGCCACATGAGCGCGCGGTCGGACCGCCGCTGGGCCCAGCTCGCCCGAGAGCTGGAGTTCACCCAGCTGCCCGAGCTGCGGCGGCAGGCGGAGGGCTGGCGGACGGGCCTCACCGGCCTGACGGCGCTCCTCGCGGTGCTCGTCACCCTCAAGGGGCGTGACGATCTGGCCGGGCTCCCGACGGCCGCCGGTGTGGCCGCGACGACACTGCTCGGCTCCGCGTTCCTGCTCTTCGTCATCGGCTCCGTCCTCGCGGTGCGTGCCGCGCACGGCCGCCCGGGCAGCCGGGTGCTCCTCGCGGGCCAGGCCCTGCGCCGCTGGACGGAGCAGGAGATCGTCCGGGTCACCCGCTCCCTGCGGTACGCCTCCGTGTGCTGTGTGGCGGGCGTGGCCCTGGCGGCCGTGGCGGTCGTCGTCGCCTGGGCGACCACCGAGACGCCCCCGGACCACCTGGTCCGGGTCACCACGACGACCGGGGAACGCTGTGGGGAGTTCGTCCGCTCCGGGCGCGGCGGCGTCGTCATCAGGACCGACAACGACGGAGACGGCCGCCGAATCGTCCTGTCCGCCCAGGCGGTGAGGTCGATGAAGCCCGTCTCCAGCTGTGACACGGCGAGTTGACCGGCACGGAGAAGGCATGACAGGAACAACCATGGGCTCAGGGACGGCAACAACCACCGGCGCGGGCCCAGAAGCAGGCGCCGGACCGCGCATCGCGCTGCTGATCGGCGTGGCGAGCACACCGGATGCCGCACATCGCTTCGTCTCGCTCGAAGAGCCGGTCGCCGCGGACCAACGTCTGCTCGGCGCCTCCCTCCAGGCCGCCGGCTACGCGGTGGAGACGCTCTGCAACGCCACCCGCGCCGAGATCGCCACGCGGATCGACGAGGTCGCCCGCGAGGTCGTGGCGGACGGCACCCTGCTGCTGCACTTCTCCGGGCACGGGATCCGGATCGGCGACATCGACTACCTCGTGCCCTCCGACGCCCGCGCTCCGGGCGACGGCGACTGGCGGCCCTCGTACCGGGAATCCCTCCTGCCCGCCGACATCAGCCCCTACCTCGGCGAATGCCGTGCCGGGACGGTGCTGTGGCTGATCGACGCCTGCCGCGACCAGCCCTCCGGCGAGGAGGGCGTCTTCGGCAGCCGCATCCTCAGGGGGCAGCCGACGGGACGCTTCGCGCTGATGACGTCCTGCGGGGCCGGGCAGCGCTCCGGGTACACGGGAGAGGGCAGCTTCTTCACCCAGGGGCTGGCCGAGGCCTTCCGTCCCATGACGCAGGCCCGGACGGTGCAGGAGGTGTACGAGACGGCCCGGCAGCACACGCTGCGCTCGGCCCGCCAGCACCTCGGCGAGGTGCAGGAGGTGCAGGTCCGCTACGGCACGGAACTGGAGTCCGAGGCCCGCTCGGCCGTGGTCTGCGAGGGACGCAGGCTGCTGGAGGCCTGGCGGGAGGCGGTGTCGGAGACCACTTTGTGGGAGCGCGTCCCCGAGGAGGACTCCGCCTGTCTGCCGCGCCTGCGGGAATGCCTGACCGCGCTGGTCGAGGAGTGCGCGACCGTGGTGCACCATGCCCAGCGGCGCATGCCCGATCCATGGGCCGACGACGGCTTTCCCGTACGGGTCCTGCGTGACCGGCTGCCCGGCCTGATACCGAAGACGACGGCGCTCTCGGCGCTGGAAGCCGCGGCCCTGGTCGCGGCGCCGTTCCTGTACGAGGCGGCACGGGCACGACGGCTGAGCCACGCGAAGGACGTCTCCCCGTACCACGTCTGGCACGAGGCGGACGGCGACACCTGGAGGCGCCACTACGAACAGGTCGCCGACCACCATCCGCACATCGCGAAGAAGCTCTCCGAGTGCTGGTGCAGCGCCCGCGTCGACGAAGCGCGCGGGGTGGCCCTGTGGCTGGTGCACCGCTGGATCACGGAGCGCTTCGAGACCGACGAGGAGGCCGTACCGCAGGCCGAGTCCCGGACTCTCGCCGCCGCGCTTCTGGACGCCCCCGAGGACCGCGGCTCCAGGACGGCCGAGCTGTCCCGGGTGCTGTGCGCCGTCGCCTCCGGCATCCCGCTCGGCGCGGCCCCCGAGGAGTCCTCCGCCGCGGACGTCGCGTTCCCGGTGCCCGGCAGCGGCCGCCAGAGCGTGCGGTCGGCGGAGCTGGCCGCCCTGCTGCACCTGGCATCCGTACTGGCCCTCGACGCGCGTACGCTCCCCGACGTCCTGGCCGAACATCTCGCGGTCTCCGACCCTGTGCTCCCGCAGGATGCCGTGAACGCCGCGCACGACGCGGACTGGCACCCCGCCGACGACGAACTGCACCTGGACGCGGCCTGCCGTCACCCCGCGGTGCACGCGGCCCTCGCCCAGGTCGTCGAGCAGGCCGACGAACTCGCCTGCGCGCTACGGGAGTCGGCGCGCAGGCTTGCGCCGCACCGCGCCGCCCTGCTGGCGGGCGCGCCCTCCCGGGTCACCGACCGCGACCTGCGCCCCGTCGAGGACCGGGGCCGCAGGACGTACGACGTGCCGCTGCTGCGGTTCCAACTGGCGCAGACGGAAGTGCGTGACCTGCTCATGGGCGAGCGCATCTACGACGGCGAGCCGGACCTCGCGCTGCGTGAGCTGTACCAGAACGCGATGGACGCCTGCCGGTACCGCGCGATGCGCCGCCGTCATGTCGAGGCCAGGGGTGGCAGGCCCGGTCCGTGGGCGGCGCACATCACCGTCGTCGAGGGCGAGGACGAGCGCGGCCGGTACGTCGAGTGCCGGGACAACGGCGTGGGCATGACCCTCGACCAGCTGAGGAACACCTTCACCAAGGCGGGCCGCCGCTTCGAGCAGTCCCGCGCCTTCCGGCAGGAGCAGGCGAACTGGCACCGCCAGGATCCGTCTCTGCGCCTGTACCCCAACAGCCGTTTCGGCATCGGGGTGTTCAGCTACTTCATGCTCGCGGACGAGATGGTGGTCATCACGCGGCCGGTGGGGACCGACGGAATCCCGGCGCGGAAGGCGCTGCGGGTCGAGATCCCCGGGAGCGCCAACCTGTTCCGGATCCGGGAACACGACGACACCGGGGACGGGCTCCTGGAGGGCGGCACGAGCATCCGGCTGTATCTGCGCGACTCGATCACCCTCTCCGGCGCCTTCTCACCCGTGGCGACGCTCCAACGGCTCGTCCTGGTCAGCGAGTTCGAGCTGGACGTCGAGGAGACCTCGGGGAACAAACACCACTGGGAACCGGGGGTGCTTCAGTACCCTTCCGGGGTGTCCGAGGGGGACGGGGCGGTGGAGGCCGTGCCGGGGGTCCTCTGGTGGGTCGCCGACAAGGGCGCGATCCTGTGCGACGGCATCGGCACGGACCGGCAGCCGTTCGGCTACGTACTCAATCTGACCGGTGCGCAAGCGGGCAGGCTCAGCCTCAACCGCAAGAAGCTCCAGGCGTACGACACCGCATGGGAGCGCACGCAGTGGTCGCGCGGCGCGTCGGCACTGGCCGCGTGGCAGGGGCTCCATCTTGCGTGGCTCTGGCGCCTGGAGTCCGAGAATCTGGACGCGGCCCGCGCCGTCTGGGAGAAGTGGCGCGGTACGGGCGTGCTCGTCAGCAGGAAATCGTGGCGTCCGGCCGTGAATCTGGACAGCCTCGGCTGGTTCCACCACGACACGAACGCCGACAAGCCGACCCGCTCCGGCAGCATGCACCAGGAACGGGGTGAGCTGACGGAACCCTGGCGCAGAGCGGCGCTGAACTCCTTCACGCCCGGGTCGGGCCACTCCTCCATCGCCTCCCTCGCCGGGTACGCCGTCCCCGCCCCGGGGTGGGCGGGGATCTCCACGGGCTCGCCGCGATTCTGGGACAACGGCGTGACCGCCCCGAAGCGGCCCGACGACTGGCGTTCGGTGGTCGCGCTCGCCTACGACCAGGACACCACCGTCATCGACGTGCTCCGGGTGATGCGTGCTCTGCGCATCGCCCACCCCGCTCTCAGCCCGCCCCGCATCACGGAGGGGGACCTGGACTGGGCTCCCGACTACCACGACGTGCAGATCATGGAGGGGCTGCTCAGCCGTTCCCGCACCAAGAGGCGCTGGCAGTCCGAGGAACAGAACGACTACTGCCACGCATGGGACGACCTCGGCGGACTCGTGCGTGCCTCGGCCACCACTCATCGAACACTGGGACAGCTCGTCGAGGCGTGCGTCAAGTACGCCCCCTTCCTGCCGGGTCCGGTGCCGGCCGTGCCCGAGCACCACCGGGACCACGTCTGCGACGAGGCCGATCTCTCTCTGCTGTACGTCGATGACAACGGCTCCGGATGGCGTCCCACCCGCCGGCCGTGGGACGTCACCGGAGCAGCCGTGCGCCTCGGGATCCCCTGGGAGGAAGCCCTCCAGCGGCTCGCGCTTTTCGGCTGGCTCGGCTGGGCCGTCCCGGACGTGGAGTCCGTGCGGCGGTGGAGCCAGGTGCCGTGGGAGATCCTCTCGGTGCTGCGGGAGTACTGTCTGCCCGGCTCGAACGGCGGTTTCACGCTGCCCCGGGGTGCCACGTTCCAGCTCGCGGCGGACTGGGAGATCCCGCTGCGCAGGGCCGAGAAGGAACTGGCGCGCTGGGCGGGAGCGCTCGGCCTGGCGTACCACCGGCACCATCGCGAGAAGTCCGTCGCCGGCCGGGTCGAGCCCAGCCTGGAGACGGCGAACGTCGCGGGCGCCGCGCATGCCAACGGATTGCTGCTCGAGGACGGGCTCAGCCTCCGGGACCTGGCTTTCATCCGACCGGGGGTGGACAGAGAGGACCTCTCCTATGCGATGGAGGAGTTGAGACAGGCAGGCGTCGAGGTGCCCGCGGCCGACTCCCTGCTGCGTGCCTGGGACGACCTCCCCGTGCCCAGCCGGTACGCCTTCTCCGGGAGGGATCCCTCGTGGGACGGGGCCGATTATCCGGTTCTGCCCACCGCGGACGTCCTGTTCGCGTCGAGCGTCGAACTGCAGACGCCCTTGGCGACGATGTGGAAGACGGCCCGGCGGGAGGCCAGGAGGTTCGGCCTGTCCGTGCCCGACCTTCCCGCCGGACTACGGGAGTTCAGCCCCAAACGCCTGGAGAGCCACGCCCTGATCGACTGGGGCGACCCCGATGAGTACGACGGCGAGTGGTTCGAGTCTCCCCGCTGGGCGCCCCTCACCGCCGAACGGCTTGTCGACGCCGCGCGGGCTCAGCACCTGGGCGCCCGCGAGGCGTTCCAACGCCTGGCGCCGCTGCGCGAGTTGGGCGCCCTGATCCCGGAGCTGTCCCCCGCGCAGGTGGAGGGTCTGCCCGAGGAGGAGCCCGATGCCAAGGACGCCGTGGCTCTCGGCGCCGAGCACCGGGTCTCGGCACCGGGCGAGCCCCTCTGTCCCCTGGATCTGGTGAGCCTGGCGGGCCGCCTGGGCGAACCGCTCGACCGCACCTGGCGACGGATCGTGCCCTATCTCCCCCTTCAGCCCCCACCCCGCCTCGCCTCGGACCCGGTGGCGGCCATCCCTGCCGTGCTGCCGCTCTGGCAGGACCTGATCGTGCTGTCCGTCCACGCGGACGGCGTACTGCCGGCGCTGCGCGGGCCGGTGACCGCGGAGCACCTCCGCTTCACCGCACACGCCGTCGACGAGAGCGAGGACTGGGTGCGGGAGCGCCTCGGCCTGTACGCCGGGCTGTTCGAACTGGAGCTGTGACCGGACCTGTGAGCGCCTGGTGCCCCCGCCGATCCGTTAGTCGGCCGCGCTGTCCGAGTCGGAGTCCGAGCCGTCTGCCGGCACCGCGCCCGGCAACCGCACCGTGAACGTCGTCGCACCCGGGCGGCTCTCCAGCGCCACGGTGCCGGCGTGTGCCTCCACCACCGCGGAGACGATGGAGAGGCCGAGACCGGCGCCGCCGCCTCCGCCCTCGGTGCGCCGCCGGTCCGCCCGGGTGAACCGTTCGAAGACGCCCGGCCGGACGTCCTCGGGGACGCCCGGGCCGTCGTCGTGCACGGCCAGGACGGCCGTGCGGGCATGTGTGCGGGCGTCGGTCTCCAAGGGGACGGTCTGCAGGGAGACGGTCACCTTGGTACCAACAGGCGTGTGCAAACGTGCGTTGGCCAACAGGTTGGCCAACACCTGTTGGAGGCGGTGGCCGTCGCCGGTCACCGTCACGGGCTCCTCGGGGAGCTCCAGGGCCCAGCGGTGATCCGGGCCGGCCGCCCGGGCGTCGGTGACCGCGTCGAGGACGAGACGGGTGAGGTCGACGGGGAGCCGTTCCAGCGGGCGGCCCGCGTCGAGGCGGGCGAGCAGCAGCAGGTCGTCGACCATCTCGCCCATCCGGGCCGACTCGGCGGCGATGCGCTCCAGCGCCCGCGTCACCTTCGGCGGCACCGGGCCCGGGTGCAGCAGCGCCAGCTCCGCGTGGCCGCGGACCGAGGCGACCGGCGTACGCAGCTCATGGCTGGCGTCGGCGGCGAAGCTGCGCAGCCGCTCCTCGCTCGCGTGCCGTTTGGTCAGCGCGTCCTCGACATGGCCGAGCATCCGGTTGAAGGCGCCGGCGAGCCGGCCCACCTCGCTGCGCGGGTCGGACTCGGGCGCGCGCGGCGGCAGCGCCACCTCGCCGCTGGCGAGCGGGAGTTCGCTGACGCGGGTGGCGGTCGCGGCGACCCTGCTCAGCGGCCGCAGCGACCAGCGCACCCACAGCGCCCCGGCGACGCCGGTGACCGCGAGGGCCGCGCCGAAGACGCAGGCGGCGACGAGTTCCAGGCGGTGCACGGTGGCCTCGACCGGCTCCAGCGGAAGCCCGGTGACGAGGACGTCGCCGTCCTTGCCCCGAGTCGCCACCACGCGGTAGTCGTCGAGCGGCGACAGCTCGACCGAGTGCCCGCTGCCGTCGACCGGCACGGCGGCCAGCGTCCTGCTGTCGGCGGCGGTCAGGTCCACGGCCCGGTTGGCCGCGGCGGAGCCCGGGGGCACGACGGCGGCGTTGGTGGCCACGCCGTCGACCAGGCGGGCCCCGAACGTCCCGGTGGCCTGCTTGCGGGCGTCGCCGTGCTCTCCGTCGTGCTCGTCGCCGTCATGGTCCGACGGTCGGATGCCCGCATCCGGATGTTCCAGGCTCGCGGGGTAACGGCTGCCCGCCGCGGTGAGCTGCTGGTCGAGCCGGCCGGTGAGGAAGCCGTTGAGACCGACCACCGCGGCCACGCCCACGGCGGCGCAGCTGATCGCCAGCAGCACGACCAGCCCGGCGGTCAGCCGGGCGCGCAGCGTGTGCGGCCACGGCATTCGCGGACGCCTCCTCACCGGGCCGTCACCGGCTTGAGGACGTACCCGGCGCCGCGCACCGTGTGGATCATCGGCTCGCGGCCCGCGTCGACCTTCTTGCGCAGATACGAGATGTACAGCTCCACGACGTGGGCCTGGCCCCCGAAGTCGTAGGACCAGACGCGGTCGAGGATCTGCGCCTTGCTCAGCACCCGGCGCGGGTTGCGCATCAGGAACCGCAGCAGTTCGAACTCGGTCGGCGACAGCTCGATCAGGTCGCCGCCACGGGTCACCTCGCGGGCCTCCTCGTCCATGGCCAGGTCGCCGACAGTCAGCCGCGGGCCCTCGTCCTGCTGACGGGCCATGCCCGCGCGGCGCAGGAGTCCGCGCAGCCGGGCGACGACCTCCTCCAGGCTGAAGGGCTTGGTGACGTAGTCGTCGCCGCCCGCCGTGATGCCGGCGATGCGGTCCTCGACGGCGTCGCGGGCGGTGAGGAACAGGACGCACACCTCGGGCCGCACGGCGTGCAGGGAGCGCAGCACGGCGAAGCCGTCGGTGTCCGGGAGCATGACGTCGAGGACGACGGCGTCGGGCGCCAGCTCGCGCGCCTCGGCGAGGGCCGCGGCCCCGTCGCCCGCCGTGCGCACCTCCCAGCCCTCGTAGCGCAGGGCGCCGGAGAGGACCTCGGCGAGATCCGGGTCGTCGTCGACGACGAGGACGCGTACTGCGGTGCCGTCGGGCCGGGTGAGTGCGGGCCGGCCGGTGCCACGGGAGCGGGGAGTGTTCATGTCGTCATCCAGGATCGCCCCTGCCGGGAGGCGCGACGCCTCCTGCCACCTCTGAGTTTCCTCTGAGTCTCCCCGGCCCGCCCCTCTGACTTTCCTGTGAGTCGGCGCCGAGGAGCGCGTTTCAGAGGGTCCTCAGAAGTTGCCCGCGCACAGTTTCCTCCCGGACAGCCGGAAGGTTCCGGACAGCCGGAAGGACGGATACATGACGACGGTGTACGAGCGTCGGGCCGCGGTCCCGCGCCCCTCACGAGCCCGCAGGCGGCCACGGCCCTCTCCCGCCGCGCCCCTGCTGGCGCTGCTCTGGGCCGGGGCCGCCGCCGTCGTCGCCCTGTGGTGGTCCGACACGCGGTCGGTGGTGGGCACGGCGGGCTGGCTGACCGACGCAGGGCGGATCGCCGGGCTGCTGAGCGGATACGGCTGCGCGGTCCTCGTCGCGCTGATGGCCCGCGTCCCCTTCCTGGAGCGGCGCATCGGCTCCGACCGGGTGGCCCGCTGGCACGCCATGGCGGGCCGGTACACGATCTGTCTGCTGGTCGCGCACGTCACCCTCATCCTGTTCGGGTACGCCGCCCAGGACGGGTCCGGCATCGTGCACGAGACCGTCAGCGTGGTGTTCGACTACCCGGACATGCTCAAGGCCACGATCGGTGGGCTCGTCCTCTTCGCCGTCGGGATCGTGTCGGCGGGCGCGGTGCGCCGCCGGGTCAGTCACGAGTTCTGGTACTACCTTCACCTGCTCACCTACGCGGCCGTGTTCCTCGCCTTCTTCCACCAGCTCACACTGGGCTCCGACTTCGTCGGCAACGCCTGGGCCCGGTCCGCCTGGTACGTGCTCTACCTGGGCACCGCCGCCCTCGTCGGATGGTTCAGGCTGCTCGCGCCCATCCGGCTCAACCTGCGCCACAGGCTGCGCGTCGAGTCCGTGCACCGCGAGGCGCCGGGGGTCTTCTCCGTCGTCGTACGCGGCGAGCGGCTGGACGAACTGGGCGCGCGGTCCGGGCAGTTCTTCCGCTGGCGGTTCCTCGCGGACGGGCTGCGGTGGACGTCGACGCCGTACTCGCTGTCGGCGCCGCCCCGGCCCGACCTGCTGCGGATCACCGTGAAGGCGCTCGGCGACCACAGCGCCGCCATCGGCCTGCTGCGGCCCGGCACCCGGGTGTGGGCGGAGGGCCCGTACGGCGCCCTCACCGCCGAGCGGCGCACCGCACCCAAGGTGCTGCTGATCGCCGGCGGGGTCGGCATCACCCCGCTGCGCGCCCTGTTCGAATCCCTCCCCGGCGGCCCGGGTGACGTGACGCTGCTCTACCGGGCGCGCACCGCCGAGGACCTCGCGCTCGGCGCCGAGCTGGAGGCGATAGCGAAGTGGCGCGGGGCGCAGGTCCTGTACGCGGTCAACGGCGCCGACGGCAGGCGCCCCCGGTTCACCGCCGAGTCGCTGCGGGCGGCCGTACCCGATGTCGCGGCGCACGACGTCTACCTGTGCGGGCCGCCCGCACTGGCCCGGGACCTGTACGGGGCGCTGCACGCCGCCGGGGTCCCGGACCGCCGTATCCACCACGAGTCGTTCGAACTGTGAGAACTGTGAGGCCGCGTTGCACGCGCTGAAGAAGAACCGTCCGCTGCGCCGCATCACGATGGCGGCGGCGAGCACCGTCACCGGTGTCGTCCTGCTGCTGTCCCTGAAGCCGCACACGCCGCCGACCGTCACGAACGCGTCGTCGCCCTCCACCAGCCAGTCGCCGTCCCCCGAAAGCTCCTCCGGTTCGTCCGGTTCATCTGGTTCGTCCGGTGGGTCGAAGAGCACCGGAACCAAGACCGCCACCGGGGAGACCGTGCAGACCCGTTGGGGTCCCGTGCAGGTGCGGGTAACGGTGAGGAACGGCAGGATCACGGACGTCACCGCGGTCACCTATCCGCAGGACAACCCGAAGGACCAGGAGATCAACAGCTACGCGATTCCGCAGCTCAGGCGGGAGGTGCTGGCCGCCCAGAGCGCCTCGATCGACTCCGTCTCCGGGGCGACGTACACCAGCGACGGGTACAAGCAGTCCCTCCAGTCCGCGCTGGACTCGGCGGGCCTCTGAACGGACAGCGGTCCTCGCACGTATCTCTGGGCCAAGGAGCCACTCCCCTCGCCCCCGTTCCCACGCAGGAACACGGAGGAACCGTGTCCACGATCGCCGGTGGTCGCGCCGCCCGGCGCCAGACCATGCGCCGCATCCGCCCTCGACGCTCGCCCGCCGTCCCGCTGCTGCTCGCCTTCTGGGCGGGCGCGGCGGGGGTGATCTGGCTGTGGTGGAGCAACACCCCGTCCATCGCGGACGACAACAGCAAGATCCTGAACGCGGGCCGGATCACCGGGCTGCTCGCCGGATACCTGATGGCGCTCGTGGTGCTCCAGATGGCCCGGGTGCCCGCCCTGGAACGCCGGGTGGGCTCCGACCGGGTGGCCCGCTGGCACGCCATGACCGGCCGCTACACGCTCTGCCTGGTCCTCGCCCACCTCGTCCTGACGATGTACGGCTACGCCCTGCAGGCCGGCAAGGACTTCGGCTCGATCGTCCAGCAGACCGTCGACTCCGTGCAGCAGCTGCCGGACATGGGCAAGGCCGCGATCGGCACCGGCCTGCTGCTGTTCATCGGGCTCATCTCGATCGGCGGGCTGCGGCGCAGGATCCCGTACGACCTCTGGTACCACGTGCACCTGCTGACGTACGCGGCCGTGTTCTTCACGTTCTGGCACCAGCTGTCCACCGGCAACGACTTCGCCGTCGAACCCACCGCGAAGACGGTCTGGTACGGGCTGTACGGGTCGGTGACCGCGCTGGTGGTCTGGTACCGCGTCCTCACGCCGATCCGGCTCAACCTGCGTCATCGCATGCGCGTCGAAGCGGTGGTCGAGGAGTCCCCCGGGGTCGTCTCGGTGCTGATCAGCGGGCGCAAGCTGCACCGCATGGGCGCGGAGGCCGGGCAGTTCTTCCGCTGGCGCTTCCTCGCGCCGGGCATGCGCTTCAGCTCCCACCCGTACTCGCTGTCGGCGGCGCCGCGCCCCCACATGCTGCGCATCACGGTGAAGGCGATCGGCGACCACAGTTCCGCGCTGCGCGACCTCGAACCCGGCACGCGGGTGTGGGCCGAGGGCCCGTACGGCGCGCTGACCGCGGGCAAGCGCAGCCGCGGCAAGGTGCTGCTGGTGGCCGGCGGCGTCGGGATCACCCCGATGCGGGCGCTGTTCGAGACGCTGCCCGCCGCCTCAGGCGACCTGACACTGCTCTACCGGGCCAACAGCACGCAGGATCTCGCCCTGTGGGACGAGCTGTCCTCCATCGCGGACGAGCGCGGGGCGCGGCTGATGTACGCCGTGAACAGCCCGGACGGCGAGCGTCCGGACATCTCGGCGGACAGTCTGCGCCGCAAGATGCCGGACATCGAGGGCCACGACGTCTTCCTGTGCGGGCCGCCCGGCTTCGCCCAGCAGGTGTACGAAGCACTGCGCGGCGCGGGGGTCCCCGCCCGCCGCATCCATCACGAGTCGTTCGAGATGTGAGCGACGGGAGTCGGGAGAGATGAAGAAGAGCCACCCCATTCGGCGTGCCGTACTCGCCGGTGCAGCCACCGTGTCCGGGATCGTCCTGCTGCTGTCGCTGAAGCCGGCGTCCGATCCGGCCGCCGCCTCGGCGCAGGGCGGGACCGCGGCGCAGCAGACGGCGGCCGCGCAGGAGTCGGCCCAGGGCGGCGCCGGGGCCCCGCAGGCGGGCACGGTCACCGGAAACGTGGCCCGGACCCAGTACGGCCCCGTGCAGGTGCGGCTGACCGTGAGCGGCGGGCGGATCACCAAGGCCGAGACGCTGCAGGCGCCCAGCGGCGGCCGCAGCACCACGGTCACCGCCGACGCCGTGCCGAAGCTCAACCAGGAGACGGTCGCCGCACAGAACGCGGACATCGACGCCGTGTCCGGGGCGACGTACACAAGCGCCGGCTACAAGCAGTCCCTCCAGTCGGCCGTGGACAAGGCGAAGGCGGCCGGAAGCCGGCAGACCGCTCCGTCGAGCCCCGCGTCCCCGTCGGCCCCGGCAGCCCAGCCGTCCTCGCCGGCCGGTGGTGCGGCGTCGTCGGCGCCGCCCGCCGCGCAGGCCCGTACGGTGACCGGGAACGTCGCGCAGACCCAGTACGGGCCCGTCCAGGTCCGCATCACCGTGAGCGGCGGCAAGATCACCAAGGCGGACGCGGTGCAGGCGCCCAGCGGCGGCCGCAGCACCCAGGTCACCTCGGACTCGGTGCCCAAGCTCAACCAGGAGGCGGTGGCGGCCGGAAGCGCCGACATCGACGCCGTGTCCGGTGCCACGTACACCAGCGGCGGATACAAGCAGTCCCTGCAGTCGGCCCTGGACAAGGCCGGTGGCTGAGTCCGCCGAGGTACCCCTGCCCGCGCTGCGTCACGCGGAGGAGGTCATGGGCACCGTCTTCTCCTTCGACGTGCGCGGCGGCGAACCCGAGGCCGTGCAGGCCGCGTTGGAGGAGGCGATCGCTCAACTCCACCGGGTGGACGAGCTGTTCAGCACCTACCGCGACGACAGCGAGGTCTCCCGGCTGGCCCGCGGCGAACTCACCGTGGCCGACTGCGATCCCGACGTCGCCGAGGTGCTCGGTCTGTGCGCGGAGGCCGAGCGGGTCAGCGATGGCTGGTTCAGCACGACGTACCAGGGACGGCTCGACCCGACGGGCCTGGTGAAGGGCTGGGCGACCGAGCGTGCCGCCCTCCACCTCACCGCCGCCGGGGCGAGCGGCGTGAGCGTGAACGGGGGCGGCGACGTCCAGTTGTGCGGCACACCCGGCACGCACCGCCCGTGGCGGGTCGGCGTCTCGGACCCGCTGCGCCCGGGCGGCCTGGCGGCGGTGGTCTCCGCGGCCGGTGTCGACGAGCTGGCGGTGGCCACCTCCGGCACCGCCGAGCGCGGCGCCCACATCGTCGACCCGCGCACCGGCCGCTCCGCGGTCACCGACCTGGTCGCCGTGACGGTGGTGGGGCCCCGGCTGACCTGGGTGGACGCGTGGGCGACGGCGGCTTTCGCGATGGGGTCGCGGGAGGCGCTCGGCTGGCTGGAGTCGCTCCCGGACATCGAGGCGCTGCTGATCACGGCGGGCGACGAGGTCCGGTGCACCGGAGGTCTCGCCGCCCGACTGGGGTGACTCGCAAAGACCTCAGTGGTGGTTCTGGGCCAACCGCAGCAGGTGGTCGGCGAGCGCCTGACCGCCGGTCGCCTCCCGGCTGATCAGCAGCAGCGTGTCGTCCCCGGCGATCGTGCCGAGGATGTCGTGCAGTTCCGCCTGGTCGATGGCGGAGGCAAGGAACTGCGCGGCCCCCGGCGGGGTACGCAGGACCACGAGGTTGGCGGACGCCTCCGCGGAGATCAGCAGCTCCGACGAGAGCCGCCGCATCCGCTCCTCCTTCGCCGACTCGCCCAGCGGCGCGCGCGGGGTGCGGAAGCCGCCCTCGCTCGGTACCGCGTAGATGAGGTCGCCGTCGTTGTTGCGGATCTTCACCGCGTTCAGCTCGTCCAGGTCCCGGGAGAGCGTCGCCTGTGTGACGGTCAGCCCGTCGTCGGCGAGAAGCTTCGCCAACTGGCTCTGGGAGCGCACCGGTTGCCGGTTGAGGATGTCCACGATCCGGCGGTGGCGTGCGGTGCGGGTCTGCGGCACGGCAGGCCCTGCGTGCTCGTGATCCTGCGCCTGACTCATCGTCGTCGTCTCATTCTTTGGCTCGTCCGTCCCCGTTGGCTACCGCGTCGAGTACGCCGGGCAGCGCCTGGAGGAACGCGTCCACTTCGTCGTCGCCGAGGTTCAGCGGGGGCATCAGCCGTACGACATCGGGGGCGGGCGCGTTCACCAGGAGGCCGGCGTCCTGAGCCGCCTGCTGCGCCTGGGGCGCGAGCGGCTCGGTGAGCACGATACCCAGCAGCAGGCCCGCGCCACGGACATGGTCGATCAACGGGTGCCCGAGTGACTCGATTCCATTGCGCAGTTTCTCGCTCGCGCTCTTCACGTTGTCGAGCAGGCCCTCGGCCTGGATCGTGTCGAGCACGGCGAGTCCCGCGGCGCACACGACGGGGTTGCCGCCGAAGGTGGTGCCGTGGTGGCCGGGCTTGAGCAGTTCGGCGGCCCGGCCGAAGGCGACGGTCGCACCGAGGGGCAGTCCGCCGCCGAGACCCTTCGCGAGCGTGACGATGTCCGGCAGGACACCCTCGTGGGCCTGGTACTCGAACCAGTGTCCGGTGCGGCCGATCCCGGTCTGCACCTCGTCGAGGACGAGCAGGGCGCCGGTGGCGGCGGTGATCGCGCGGGCCGCCTTCAGATAGCCGGGCGGCGGCACGATCACGCCGAGCTCGCCCTGGATGGGCTCGATGATCACCAGCGCGGTGTCCTCGGTGACCGCTTCGGCCAGGGCCTGCGCATCGCCGAACGGGACGTGGGTGACGTCGCCGGGCAGCGGCAGGAACGGCTCCCGCTTGCCGGCCTGGCCGGTGAGCGCGAGGGCGCCCATCGTGCGGCCGTGGAAGCCGCCGGTGGTGGCGACCATGTGTTTCCGGCCGGTCAGCCGCCCGATCTTGAAGGCGCCCTCGTTGGCCTCGGCCCCGGAGTTGCAGAAGTACACGCGTCCGTCGCGGCCGAAGAGCTGGAGCAGCCGTTCGGCGAGCGCGACGGGCGGCTCGGCGACGAAGAGGTTGGAGACATGGCCGAGGGAGGCGATCTGCCGGCTGACGGCCTCGACGATCGCGGGGTGCGCGTGGCCGAGGGCGTTGACCGCGATACCGCCGACGAAGTCGAGGTACTCCTTGCCGTCGGCGTCCCACAGCCTGGTTCCCGCGCCGCGGACGAGCGGCAGCCGGGGGGTGCCGTAGTTGTCCATGAGCGAGCCCTGCCACCGCTCGGTGAGCTCTGCGTTTGTCGCAGTGCCGGTCATGCGTCGTCCCCCGCTTCCTCGTCGTCCGGCACGACCATCGTGCCGATCCCCTCGTCGGTGAAGATCTCCAGCAGGATCGAGTGCTGGACCCGGCCGTCGATGACACGGGCGGTGTTGACGCCGTTGCGCACGGCGTGCAGACAGCCCTCCATCTTCGGCACCATGCCGCTGGCCAGCTCGGGCAGCAGCTTCTCCAACTGGCCGGCGGTGAGGCGGCTGATCACCTCGTCGCTGTTCGGCCAGTCCTCGTAGAGGCCCTCGACGTCCGTGAGGACCATGAGGGTTTCGGCGCCAAGAGCAGCAGCGAGTGCCGCAGCCGCCGTATCAGCATTGACGTTGTAGACATGGTGGTCGTCCTGGGAGCGGGCGATCGAGGAGACGACCGGGATACGGCCGTCGGCGAGCAGCGCCTCGATGGCACCGGTGTCGATGGCGGTGATCTCGCCGACCCGGCCGATGTCGACCAGTTCGCCGTCGATCTCGGGCTGGTGCTTGGTGGCGGTGATGGTGTGCGCGTCCTCGCCGGTGAGGCCGACGGCGAGCGGCCCGTGCTGGTTGAGCAGCCCGACCAGCTCACGCTGCACCTGTCCGGCCAGCACCATGCGTACGACGTCCATGGCGTCCTCGGTGGTGACCCGGAGCCCCGCCTTGAACTCGCTGACGATGCCGTGCCGGTCCAGGGCGGCGCTGATCTGCGGGCCTCCGCCGTGCACGACGACGGGCTTGAGGCCGGCGTGGTGCAGGAACACGATGTCCTGCGCGAAGGCCGCCTTCAGCTCCTCGTCGATCATCGCGTTGCCGCCGAATTTCACGACGACCGTCTTGCCGTTGTGCCGGGTCAGCCAGGGCAGCGCCTCGATGAGGATCTGCGCCTTGGGCAGCGCGGTGTGTCTGCGGGTGCTTCCGTGGCTCGGATTGCTCATGAGGAGTACGCGCTGTTCTCGTGGACGTAGTCGGCGGTGAGGTCGTTGGTCCAGATCGTGGCCGTCTCGTCGCCCGCGGCGAGGTCGGCGACGATGTGCACCTCGCGGTAGCGCATGTCGACGAGGTCGCGGTCCTCGCCCACGCCGCCGTTCTTGCAGACCCACACGCCGTTGATGGCGACGTTCAGCCGGTCGGGCTCGAAGGCCGCGGACGTGGTGCCGATCGCGCTCAACACCCGTCCCCAGTTGGGGTCTTCGCCGTGGATGGCGCACTTGAGGAGGTTGTTGCGGGCGATGGAGCGGCCCACCTCGACGGCGTCGTCCTCGGTCGCGGCGTTGATCACCTCGACCTTGATGTCCTTGCTCGCACCCTCGGCGTCCCGGATGAGCTGCTGGCCGAGGTCGTCGCAGACGGCCCGCACGGCCTCGGCGAACTCCGCGAATTCCGGGGTCACTTCGGAGGCTCCGGAGGCGAGCAGCAGCACGGTGTCGTTGGTGGACATGCAGCCGTCGGAGTCGACGCGGTCGAAGGTGGTCTTCGTGGCCGCCCGCAGCGCCTTGTCCAGCGTCCCGCTGTCGAGGTCGGCGTCCGTGGTGAGCACGACGAGCATGGTGGCGAGGCCCGGGGCGAGCATGCCCGCGCCCTTGGCCATCCCGCCGACGGTCCAGCCGTTGCCGGTGGCCACGGCCGTCTTGTGGACGGTGTCGGTGGTCTTGATGGCGATGGCGGCCTTCTCGCCGCCGTGCTCGGAGAGCTGCGCAGCGGCCTGCTCGACTCCGGGAAGCAGCTTGTCCATGGGCAGGAGTACGCCGATGAGGCCCGTGGAGGCCACGGCGACCTCGCCGGCGCCCACGCCGAGGACATCGGCGACCTTCTCCGCGGTGGCGTGCGTGTCCTGGAAGCCCTTGGGACCCGTACAGGCGTTGGCACCACCGGAGTTGAGGACGACAGCCGTCAACTCCCCGCTCTTCAGCACCTGCTCCGACCACAGCACCGGCGCGGCCTTCACACGGTTGGAGGTGAAGACGCCCGCGGCGGCGCGGCGGGGCCCGGCGTTGACCACGAGGGCCAGGTCCGGGTTGCCGTTCTCCTTGATCCCGGCGGCGATGCCCGCAGCCCGGAACCCCTGTGCTGCCGTGACGCTCACGGTGCGACTCCGATCGTGGAAAGACCCAGCTCCTCGGGGAGCCCGAGGGCGATGTTCATGCTCTGGACGGCACCGCCGGCGGTGCCCTTGGTCAGGTTGTCGATGGCGCTGATCGCGATGATGCGGTGCGCGGCTTCGTCGTACGCGACCTGCACCTGAACGGCGTTGGAACCGTAGACGGACGCGGTCGCGGGCCACTGCCCCTCGGGCAGCAGATGGACGAACGGCTCGTCGGCGAAGGCCTTCTCGTACGCGGCCCGGACCGACTCGGCGGTGACTCCGTCCCGCGCCTTGGCACTGCAGGTGGCGAGGATGCCGCGGGGCATCGGCGCGAGGGTCGGCGTGAAGGAGACGGAGACGGGCTCGCCGGCGGCCGCGCCGAGGTTCTGGATGATCTCGGGGGTGTGCCGGTGGCCGCCGCCGACGCCGTACGGCGTCATGGAGCCCATGACCTCGCTGCCCAGCAGGTGCGCCTTGGGCGCCTTGCCGGCGCCGGAAGTGCCTGAAGCGGCGACGATCACGGCCTCGGGCTCGGCGAGCCCCGCCGCGTACGCCGGGAACAGCGCGAGGGAGGCGGCCGTGGGATAGCAACCGGGCACCGCGATGCGCTTGGACCCCTCCAGCGCGGCGCGGGCGCCCGGCAGTTCGGGGAGGCCGTACGGCCAGGTCCCGGCGTGCGCGGAGCCGTAGAACCGCTCCCAGTCGGCCGGGTCCTTCAGCCGGAAGTCGGCGCCCATGTCGACGACGAGGACGTCCGGGCCGAGCTGCTCGGCGACGGCGGCGGACTGCCCGTGGGGCAGCGCGAGGAACACGATCCCGTGACCGGCGAGCACGTCGGTCGTGGTCTCCTGGAGCACGCGGTCGGCCAGCGGCAGCAGGTGCGGCTGCAGAGCGCCCAGGCGCTGGCCCGCGTTGGAGTTGCCGGTCAGGGCACCGATCTCGACCTCGGGGTGTGCCAGGAGCAGACGCAGCAGTTCCCCGCCCGCGTACCCACTCGCTCCCGCCACTGCTGCGCGTACCGCCATGGAACCCTCCTCTTGGATGGCATGACTATACGTTTCGCTGCACGTTTATGCAATCCGGTATGGCGGGGTCCAGGACGAGATCCTCGAGTCTCCGGGCTGAGCACAGGGCGCTGAGGCCTGCGGGGCGGGGCGGTGCTTCAGGCCGCGAGCCGGCCCCTGGACAGCAGCCAACGCCACCGCGGGCGCTCCGTGACGAGGGTGGCGGCGGCCAGCAGGGACACGGCGACCGCCGCCCAGGCGGGCCAGAGCAGCCACGAGGAGAGCACGGCGGCGGTGAGCTGGAGCAGCACCAGCAGGACGGTGACGCCGCCGGGCACCGGGATGATCACGTTGGCCTTGTCGCCCGGTGTGGAGAACAGGGTCGGCAGGCCGATCAGGACCACCAGCGACAGGACGGCCAGGAGCCACGAGCGGTCGGCCAGGAGCCAGGGCGTGGCCACCCAGGCGACGAGTTCCGTCGCGAAGCGCAGGGCGGAGGCGGTGCGGTCGTCCGGTGGACCCGGAGGCGTCGGCCCGTCGGCGGCATCGGTCACCCGCGGACGATCTCACGGCGTGCGGGAGCATGTCAGCGGTTCGGCGAGGCCCGTCCCGCCGGGGTAACACCTGAGGACAGCCGAGGCGCATCCCCGCGTGCTCCTACGCGCGCATCCCGACCAGGAACCGCGTCACCCGCGTACGCCGCACCAGCAGGTCGTACGCGGCCACGGTCAGGGCGAGCGAGGCCGCCACGATGACGACGTACTTGACGGCGACCGGCGCGTCCCAGCCCACCACGCCGTACGCGACGGCGACGACGATCGGCTGGTGCAGGACGTACAGCGGCAGCACGGCGGCGGCCAGGTAGCCGTACACCCTGGTGCGGCGATCCGGCGGGCCCTCGGCCGCCGGCAGCGGCGATGCGTCGGTCCGCGCCGGGCGGCGGCCGCGCCGGTCGAGCAGCCCAAGGATCCCGACGAGCCAGCACCAGCCCGCCGCGCCGTACAGTGCCCGCGCACCGATCGCGAGCGCCGTCCGGTCCGTGAAGGGGTCGTCCGCGGCCAGGAACCCCGGCAGTGCGGCCAGGTACAGGAGCAGGCCGAGCCCGGCGGCCCAGCCCGCGTCGCGGCGCATGGCCGTCCTGAACCGCTCGTCGGCGGCGACCACGAAGCCGTACAGGAAGAACAGCAGGTACGCCCAGCGGTGCCAGGCCGCGTAGTTCTTCTCCAGGCCCACCAGGGCGCAGATCAGCGCGACCGGGACGGTGGGCAGCAGGATCACGCCGCGCCGCCGGACCGCCCCGGCCAGGCGGTCGAGCGCCCGGCGGCCGAGACCGCGGGGAAGCCGCAGGACCAGCAGGGCCGGCACGAGCGAGAACACGAGCAGGAGCAGCACGAACCACAGGTGCCCGGTCTCGAAGTCCTCGCCCTGAACGACGAAGGGGAACTTGGCGGGCTCCAGGTGCACGTCGAAGAACCGCGGCCAGAAGTGCCGGTACGACTCGTGGTAGCCGGGGTCGGCGGCGCGCCGCCGCAGCCACTGCGGCACCGGGAGGAGGGTGACCAGCGCGAAGAGCAGCGGTACACCGAGCCGCCTCAGCCGCTCGACGGCGAACCCGGCGGGGCCGCGCCGGTGCAGCGAGTGCCATGCGCCGAAGCCCGCGACGAGGAACAGCATGGGCATCGCCCAGACCACCCCGAGCCCGCCGACGATCGTGGGCACGTCCGAGGTCTCGGCGTTCTTGACGTAGAAGTCGTCCTCGGTGTCGAACACCAACGCCGAGTGGAAGAAGACGAGCCCGATCACCACCAGCATGCGCAGGGCGTCGAGTTCCGGCCGCCGCTGCGGGCGCACGCCGGCCACCGCCGGCTCGACGCGTGCCTCCGCCATCCCGCCTCCCCCGTCCGTCCGGCTCGGGACAGCAGCAGTGTCCGCCCCGCCCGGCGCCGGGCGCTACGGCGCAATGCGCCACGGCACGGCGGCCCAGGCACACTTCGGTGCCTGGCCCGCCGCTGACCGCCGTCCGCCCTGTCCGGTGCTCAGCCCTTCTTGATGCGCAGGAAGGTCACGGAGTTCGCCGGGAAGGTGTACGTGAAGTGGTCGGCGACCCCCTTGAAGGTGGAGGTGACCGGGGCGACCGCCGTGGCCGTCTCGCTGTTGACCGCCTCGGGCGCCGCGGCGAGCGTGGTCACGGCCGCCCTCGACGCGGTCCTGACCCCGCCGAGGTCGATGGCCGTACGGGCGTCTGCGGCCTGGGCGTTGACGACCTTGACGATCAGGTCACCGGTCTTGGCGTCCTTGGTGACGACCTGACGGAACGGCTCGGCGGGCTTGTCGTCGGTGAAGCTGCCCCACTCCTGGCCGTCCAGGTAGAGGGTGACCTGCCGGCCCCGCACCTTGACGTCGACGTCGTAGGCGCGGCCCGTCTCGACGGAACCGGGCTTGGCGAGAAGCGTCGACTTGCCGCCGTCCACGGCCTGTTCGACGGCGGACTGGGTGTTGTTCCAGCCTCCGAGGTTCCACCAGTAGTAGTTGCCGGTGTCCTTGACGCCGAAGGCGACGAGGAAGCCCTCCTTGCCGGACTTCTTGGTGGCCTTCACATGCAGGTCGTAGTCGTGCCAGGCCGGGTCGCCGGCCGAGACCATGGTGTTCTCGGCGGCCACGTCGCTCTGCACGTACTGGCCGTCCTGGACGCTCCAGCTCCCGCCGCCCGTGTGGGTCCACTTCGAGGCGTCGCCGCTGAAGTCGTCGCCGAACAGCGCGCTGCCGTCCTCGCCGGTCACCTTGACGTCGTCGTACGCCGCCGTGGTGGCCCACGTCGACAGGCCCACGGCGCCGGAGATGGGCGCGGTGAGGGAGGGTGTGCCGGTGGCCGTGCTGGGCACCACCCGGTCACCGACGTTGGTCATGAAGAGCTTCTGGACCTCGTAATCCGCGGAGTTCCATGACGCGTGGTTGTTGAACCAGATCATGTCGGGGCGCCACTGCACGTAGTCCTCGTTGGCGAGGAGCGGGGCGTACGAGGCGAGCTTCACGACGTCGGCGTTGCGCTCCAGGCCGGTCATGTACGCGGCTTCGGAGAGGGCGTTCTTGAAGGTGTTGCCGCCGGAGGCGTACTCGCCGAGGAAGACCTTGGGGCCGTTCCTGTCGTAGGAGTCGTAGCGGTCGTTGTTCTGCAGGAACCACTGCGGGCTGTTGTAGTAGTGCTCGTCGACCATGTCGACGTTCGCGTCCTTGTTGAGCTTCCAGGCGGTGTCGAAGGTGGTCCCCGAGTCGTCGGGGCCGGCGTTCGAGATCACCTTGATGTTCGGGTACTTGGCCGCGATGGCGGTGCGGAACTGTGTGAAGCGCGCGAAGAACTCGGTCGGCAGGTTCTCCTCGTTGCCGACCTCGATGTGGGTGAGGTGGAAGGGCTTGGGGTGGCCCATCTGTGCGCGCTTCTTGCCCCACTTGCTCGTCACGGGGCCGTTGGCGAACTCGATGAGGTCCAGGGTGTCCTGGATGTGGCGCTTGAGCAGCGCGTCGTCGTCGGTGGCCTTGTTCTGGCCGCAGCCGGTGACGAGGGCCGGGACGACGGGCAGCGGCATCGCGCCGATGTCCTCGGAGTACTGGAAGTACTCGTAGTAACCGAGGCCGTAACTCTGGTTGTAACCCCAGAAGTTGGAGTTGGTGGCGCGCTGCTCGACCGGGCCGACGGTGTCCTTCCACTGGTACGAGCGCTTGCGCTGGTAGCCGGACGCCTCGTCGTAGCCCTGCATGCTGCCGGTGTTGACCAGGCAGCCGCCGGGGAAGCGCACGAAGCCCGGGTGGAGGGCGGCGATCTTCTGGGCGAGGTCCTTGCGCAGGCCGTTCGCGCGCCCCTTGTAGGTGTCGCGCGGGAAGAGCGAGACCATGTCGAGGGCGACGGGACTGTCCGCGCCGACGGTGAGGCGGCCGGTCGTGCTGCTGCGGGTCGCGGTGAACTTCGCGGTGTACTTGGCCCAGCCGCCGCGTGCGGTCACCTTGCGGGCCTCGGCGAGCGCGCCGTCTGCGTCGTGCAGCGTCACCGTGAGGGGCGCGGCGGCGTCGGCGCGGGCCCAGACGGAGAAGGTGTAGGCCTTGCCGCTCTCGACCCGGATGCCCGTGTTGTAACCGGAGTTGGTGACCGACGCGCCGCCGTCCAGGGCGAGATACGTCCGGTTGCGGGCGTTGAGGCGCCCGTCGTCGTTCAGGGCCTTCGCCGTACCGGTGGTCGCCCAGGAGGTGAGCGGTGTGTAGGAGTTGTTGTCCGCGGTGCTGTACTCGAAGGACCGGTTCTGGACCAGCTCCGCGTACAGCCCTCCGTCCGCGGCGCGGTTGATGTCCTCGAAGAACACTCCGTACATGGTGTCGTCGATCTTGGCGCCCGAGGCCTTGGGGGCGACGTTGATCGCGTAGTCGGTGACGTCCGCGGCGGCGGCGTTCGAGGGCACGGGAAGGACGGCCGAGGCCACCAGGAGCGTGGTGGCGGTGAGGCCGAGTCTCCAGCGGGTGCGGGTGCGTGACATGGATACTCCGCGGCTCTGTAGTGTGAAATTGTTCGAAATACCAGACGACGGTCAGGACTTCGAACGGCAAGATAGGGAGGAGGCAGGAGTGCGTCAATGGATCGCGCAGTATCGGGTGGGACGGAGGGCGGGACGATGAACGATTTCTGGCCGGTAATCGACGTACTCGCCCACCTGACCGGGAGTTGGCGCGTACGACGCTCGGTGCGGGACCTCGCGAGCGGCGCCGAGGGCGAGTTCACCGGGGGGACGGTCTTCCGGCCGTTCGGCGAAGGTGAGGACGGCGACGGTGGCGGTGGCGGCGACCGGGCTCGCCGCGGCGGCGCCGGCCACGGTGGCCCCGGCCTCCTGCACCACGAGTCCGGCACGTTCCGCTGGCAGGGCGTCACCCGGCCCGCGCAGCGCACGTTGCGCTTCCTGCCCGGTGAGTGTCCCGGCACGGCGAGCGTCCGGTTCGCCGACGGACGCTTCTTCCACGACCTCGACCTGACCGACGGGCGATACGTCGCCGACCATCCCTGCGCGGCCGACCTCTACCGGGGCGAGTTCAGCGTGTACGACGAGGACCGCTGGCGCTCGGTGTGGCGCGTGGGCGGCCCCGCCAAGGACCTGGTCCTGACGACCGACTACACGCGCCTGAGCTGAGAGCCGACCGGCTCACACGCGCTGCAGCCCGGACTCCAGCCGGAAGTTCCAGCGCCCGCCGTGGCCCGCGAGGGTGACCGTCGACAGGGGGCGCACATCGATGTTCCAGTACGTCGACGGCGGGGCCTTCAGCGCGTAGACGAGCGCGGCCCGCACCACCGAGGGCTCGGCCACGGCCACGATGCGGCTGCCGTCGTCCGCAGGGCGCGTGTCGAGCCAGTTGCCGACGCGCTGGATGAAGGACAGCAGGGATTCGCCGCCGTGCGGCGTCGAGCGCGGATCGGCGAGCCAGGCGTCCACGGCCGCGGGCTCCCGTGCCATCGCCTCGCCCAGGGTGAGGCCGCGCCACCGACCCATGTCGCAGTCCCGCAGCGCGAGCTGGACCAGCGGCGCATAGCCGAGGGCGTCGCCCGTGGCCCGGCTGCGGGGCGTCGGCGAACAGTAGCGCAGCTCGGCCGCCGCCAGCGGCACCAGCTCGTGGGCAGCGCGCTGCACCTCGTCCCAGCCGGCCTGGTCCAGCGGCCGGTCGTCCTCGAAGCGCTCAGCGAGCAGCGACGAGCTGCGCGCGGCGGCTACGAATGTGACCCGAAGATGCATGCGCAGATCGTGGAGGGAGAGACTCCGCAGGTCAAGGGGGGGGGTCCCGTAGGTTACTCAGAGTACATACGGGCTCACGCGACCGTGATCCACTACGCTCGCCCAGGGGACCCCCCTGCCGAGCCGAGCGCCTCGTCCCACGCCGCCCTCAACCGCCGTACCCCCTCCCCGATCTCCTCCGTCCCCCCGACCGCGGCGAAGCTCAACCGCACGTGCCCGGCGGGCGGTTCGGCGCTGAAGTACGGGCGGCCGGGGGTGATGGAGACGCCCGCGCGCAGGGCGCCCGCCACGAGGGCGGACTCGTCCCCGCCGTCCGGCAGCCGCAGCCACAGCTGGTAGCCGCCGAACGGGATGTGCGGCAGGGCGAGTTCGGGGAGCCGCAGACGCAGCGCGGCGGTCATCGTGTCCCGCCGGGTCTTCAACTCGGCCGAAACGGATCGGAGATGACGGGGCCAGGCGGGCGAGCCGACGAGTTCGAGCGCAGCCTCCTGAAGAGGGCGCGGCACGAAGAAGGTGTCGACGACCTGGATGGCCCGCAGCCGCTCCAGGACCGGACCGCGAGCCGCCAGGGCACCCACCCGGAAGCTCGGCGAGGTCGCCTTGGTCAGGGAGTTGACGTGCACGACGACCCCGTCGGGATCCTCCGCGGCGAGCGGACGCGGCAGCGGACCCGCGTCCTCGTGCACCAGACGCCGTACGAAGTCGTCCTCGATCACGAACGCGCCGGCCTCGCGCGCGATCCGCAGGACCTCGCCCCGGCGCTCGGGCGCGAGCACGGCGCCGGTCGGGTTCTGGAACAGCGGCTGACAGACGAAGACCCGGGCGCCGCTCGCCCGGAAGGCGTCGGCGAGGAGCCGCGGCTTCACACCGTCCGCGTCCACCGGCACCGGGACGGGGCGCAGGCCGGCCGCGCGGGCGATCGCCAACATGCCCGGGTACGTGGGCGATTCGACGAGGACCGGGGCACCCGGCGCGGCGAGCGCGCGCAGCGCGGTGGTCAGCGCGGACTGGCCGCCCGCCGTGATGAGCACCTCGGCGGCGGTGACCGCGCCGCCGATCCCGCGCGCGAACCAGTCCCGCAGTTCCGTGATCCCCTCCACGGGCGGCCGGGTCCACGCACCCGGGCGGCGTCCCGCCCGGGACAGGGCCGCGCCCATCGCCCGCTCCGGCTGCAGCGACGGATGCAGGTAGCCGCCGTTGAACTCGACGACACCGGGCGGCGGCGCCGCGAGCGTGGCGAGCACCCCGGAGGCGTCCACGGTGCGCGGGACGAGTTCGCCCGCGGCGTCCGCGCTCAGCGCGACCTCCTGCCAGGAGGTGTCCCCTTCGGGCGCGGTGGCGGCACGCGGCCGCGCCCGGAAGGCGCCCGCTCCGGGCCGGGTGACCACCAGTCCCTCGGCGGCCAGCTGCGCCAGCGCCCGCGACACGGTCACCGGGCTTACCCGGAACCGCTCGACGAGCGCCCGGCTCGACGGCAGCTTTCCACCTGGAGAGTAGCGGTTCAGCTCCCTTCGCAGCTGACCCGCCAGCTCATCGACACTGCTACGCTCATGCATGAGAGTTAACGATAGCGCTACTGTCCGGACATCGATAGCGGTCAGCACGTCCCGCCGGGTGACCGGCGGCACGGAGCCCGCCGCGTCCGTCCGCCGGTCCGGGACCCTTCAGGCAGCCCTCGGCGTGACCGCCTTCTCCCTCACCTTCCCCGCCACCGCCTGGGGCCTGGAGGGCTTCGGCCCCTGGTCCCTGGTGGCCGTGCGCAGCGTGCTCGCGGCGGTCGTCGCGGGCGGCTGCCTCCTCGCCCTGCGCGTCCGCGTACCGGGCCGGGCGCACTGGGCCGGGCTCGTCGTCGTCGCCGCGGGCGTGGTCGTGGGTTTCCCGCTGCTGACGACACTGGCCCTGCAGACGTCCACCACGGCCCACGCGGCCGTGGTCGTCGGCCTGCTGCCGCTCACCACCGCACTGCTCTCGGCGCTGCGCACCGGGGCGCGGCCCTCCCGGACGTTCTGGATCGCGGCGGTCGCGGGCGCGGCCGCGGTGATCGCGTTCACCGTGCAGCAGAGCGGCGGCGCCCTGACCGGCGCGGACGCCTATCTCTTCGGCGCGCTGCTGATCTGCGCGGCGGGCTACACCGAGGGCGGGCGGCTGGCCCGGGTGATGCCGGGCTGGCAGGTCATCGGCTGGGCGCTGGTGCTGTGCCTGCCGCTCGCGCTGCCGGGCGCGCTCGTCGCGCTCTCGCACGAGCCCGTGCGGCTGACCGCGCACAGCGTGACCGGGCTGCTGTGGGTGGCGGCGGGGTCGCAGTTCCTCGGCCTGGTCGTCTGGTACCGGGGCATGGCCGCGATCGGCATTCCCAAGGCCAGCCAGTTGCAGTTGGCGCAGCCGCTGCTCACACTGGTGTGGTCGGTGCTGCTCCTCGGCGAGCACCTCACACCGGCCGCACCTCTGACGGCCGCCGCGGTCCTGGTCTGCATCGCGGCCACCCAGCGGGCCCGGAGCTGACCGGTTCCGCACGGCCCGGGCCAACGGGCGCCTCCGGCCGTAGACTTGCGACCAGGGACCACTACTCCGCGCGCGACGAGGAGGCCCTTCAGATGCGAGCGACTGTGGGCGACAAGCTGGTGCAGCACGGCAGGATCGTCGGGCAGCACGACAAGGTCGCAGAGATCGTGGAAGTGATGGGCGACGAAGGCACGCCGCCGTACCGCGTCCGCTTCCAGGACGGGCACGAGGCGGTGTGCTCACCCGGCCCGGACTCGGAGATCCGGCACCCCGAGGGCGGCGGGCAGTAACGCGCCGCCGCCCGGCACGGGATCAGCGCGGGGGCCTGGCCGGCCATCGGTAGTGGTCGGCGACCACCCGCGCCATCGCACCGATCCGGTCGGCCCCCACTTCCTTCGCCGAGAAGAACACGTGCCCGCGCACCTGCGGGTACCGCGCGGCGAGGGTGAGATGCCGGGACAGCTCGGCCGGGTCCTGCCAGGCCGCGGGCTGCGCCGGATCACCGGCCTTGTACAGCGCCTCACCGATGTACAGCCGTACGCCGGTGCCCTGCGCGACCTCCGCCCACCAGGGCACGAGCTTCGCGTAGTCGGCCGCGGCGAAGCCGATGTTCCAGTACACCTGCGGGCAGATGTAGTCGATCCAGTGCTCCCGGACCCACTTCCTGGTGTCCGCGTGGAGGTCGTCATAGGTCTGCACACCGGCCCGGGTGTCCGAGCCGCGCGCGTCGGTCGCCGCGTTGCGCCACACCCCGAAGGGGCTGATCCCGAAGCGCGTGGTGGGCCGGATCCGCCGGATGCGCGCCGCCGTCTCCAGCACCAGCCGGTCGATGTTGTGGCGCCGCCAGGCCGCCTTGTCCGGGAAGCCCGCGCCGTGCGCCGCGTACGCCGCGTCGTCGTCGAAGACCTGACCCGCGACCGGATACGGGTAGAAGTAGTCGTCCCAGTGCACGGCGTCGATCCGGTATCTGCGGACCGCGTCGAGCATCGCGTCCTGGACGAAGGCACGCACCTCGGGCAGCCCGGGGTTGTAGTAGAGCTTCCCGCCGTACGGGACCACCCACTCGGGGTGAAGGCGGGCGGGATGGGTCGCCACCAGGCGGGTCGGATCGGTGTGGTTGGCGATGCGGTACGGGTTGAACCAGGCGTGCAGTTCGAGGCCGCGGGCGTGCGCCTCGGCGACCGCGGTGCCGAGCGGGTCCCAGCCCGGGTCCTGGCCCTGGACGCCGGTGAGGTACTCGGACCACGGCTCGTACGGCGAGGGCCACAGCGCGTCGGCGGTGGGACGCACCTGGAAGATCACGGCGTTCAGGCGACGGCTCACCGCCGTGTCGAGATGCGCGAGGAGTTCGGCGCGCTGCTGCGCCGCGGTGAGGCCCTGCCGCGAGGGCCAGTCGCGGTTGGCGACGGTCGCGAGCCACATGCCGCGCAGTTCGCGGGCCGCCCGCTCGGGCTCCGGCCCCGGGGTGCCGCGCACCGCGGGCACCGCCGCCGCGTCCCCCGCCGTCATGAGTCCTGACAGCGCCGCCGCCGCGGCCGCCGCGAACGCCCGACGTGACATACGTCCCATCTGCACACCCCCGCACGCTGCGGATCCGTCCGGTCACGGATCGTCTGCCCGCACAGCATGCCCGACCCGGACGATCGATCATCGATACTTCGGAGTAACGTGCACGTTCGGAGCAGGAACCGGACAACGGCGTACCTGCCCGGTCCGTAGATCAGCGAAGGGGACGATGTGACCGACATCGAACGCGTCGGAGTGGTGGGCTGCGGCCAGATGGGAGCGGGCATCGCCGAGGTGTGCGCGCGCGCCGGTCTCGACGTCAAGGTCGCCGAGACCACTGGCGAGGCTCTGGAGTTCGGCCGTACCCGGCTGTTCACCTCCCTGTCCAAGGCGGCCGAGCGCGGGAAGATCTCCGCGGACGAGCTCGCGGCCACCCAGCAGCGGCTCAGCTTCACCACCGACCTCGGCGAGTTCGCCGACCGCGACCTGGTGATCGAGGCCGTCGTCGAGAACGAACAGGTGAAGACCGAGATCTTCCAGGTGCTCGACCAGGTGGTGACCCGGCAGGACGCGATCCTCGCCTCCAACACCTCCTCGATCCCGCTGGTGAAGCTCGCCGTGGCGACGTCGCGTCCCGACCAGGTCGTCGGCATCCACTTCTTCAACCCGGCCCCGGTGCAGCAGCTCGTCGAGCTGATCCCGGCGCTGACCACCTCCGAGGGCACCCTCGGCCGCGCCCAGCTGTTCGCCGAGAAGGTCCTCGGCAAGCACGCGATCCGCGCCCAGGACCGCTCGGGCTTCGTGGTGAACGCGCTGCTGATCCCGTATCTGCTCTCGGCCATCCGGATGTTCGAGTCGGGCATCGCGAGCCGCGAGGACATCGACAACGGTATGGAGATGGGCTGCGCCCACCCGATGGGCCCGCTCAAGCTCTCCGACCTGATCGGCCTGGACACCGTGGCCTCGGTCGCGTACAGCATGTACGAGGAGTACAAGGAGCCGCTCTACGCCGCTCCCCCGCTGCTCCAGCGCATGGTCGACGCGGGCCGGCTGGGCCGGAAGTCCGGGTCGGGTTTCTACACGTACGCCTGATGACGCTGCATCACCAGCGAAGCTGACTACGGTCCGTAGACCTCGGACCCGCGCGGGCCCGGCACTCTTTTCGGTGCCGGCCCCGCGCCATTCACACACCGTGTGCGGCCCGGGCTCGCATATGCCCGTCGCACACGCTCCCCACGTGTCCACCAGGCGAGTTGACTTTCCGTGCGCATGCAAGGGATGTGACGACTACGGAAAGGAGCGGACACGTGACCGCCGACCCCGAGCATCCCGTGGTCCCAGGAGAACTCGCAGAGTTACGCCGGTGCCTCGAAGTGGGTCTCACCCGCATCGAGGGCGGGCTGGCTCTGCTCACTCAGCGCGACGACCAGACCGCCAAGGATCTTGACGATCTGAGCTCACGGCTCGTCGCTCTCGAACACACCCGATGGCCCCTGCCCACTCTTGCGGCCGTCGCGGCCGTGGGCGCGCTGGCCGTGGCGGTCTGGCAGGCTCTGGGCCATTAGGTTTCAGGACGCTGTGGGGGGATGGATCAGGGCAACGCGTCCTGCCCGAGCCTGAGATGGTGCAGGAGAAGCAGTGCGGCCGCCATGTTGGCGGCCGGGACCTCGCCGCGGGCGACCATGTCGGGGACGAGCTTGAGGGGGACCCATTCCCTGCGGTCCGATTCGAAGTCGTCCACGGGGTGGCCGACATAGGTGCCCTCATCGGCCCAGAAGATGTGGTGCCGGGCGTCGGTGAGCCCGTTGGAGGGCTCGACGCTCATCAGATGGCGCAGAGGTCCCGGTCGCCAGCCGGTCTCCTCCTCCAGTTCGCGGGCCGCCGCCACGGCGATGTCCTCGCCGTCCTCGACGACGCCCGCCGCGAGTTCCCACCCCCAGCTGTCGGTGATGAAGCGGTGCCGCCACAGGAGGAGCACCTCATTGGCCTCGTTCACCACCGTGGCCACGGCGACGGGCCGCAGCCGTATCAAGAAGTGATCGAGGTGCCGACCGTCCGGCAGCTCGACATCTGCGAGATTGACGCTGAACCAGCGGTTTGCGTACACAGTTTGTTCGTTCTGTTTCGTCCACTGCACGGTTCTGCCACCTTCCGCCGAGTAGATGGCAATATCGCAGCAGGAGCACCCTGACAGCAGGCTCACAGCAGGCCGCTCGCAGCGCAGCGGTAGGCGCAGTGTCCGCGCGGGCGTGGGCGCGGTCTCCCCCTGGCACAGGGTGGGGCGTTCTCCTCCGGGCGGCCCCGCGGATCGTTTCCGCAGTTCGCCGGGGGGTCTTGCTACAGCGGTACGCGCAGTGCCCCGTCGATGAGTTCGGCGGCCTCGGCCGTGCCCGCACAGCCGCTGCGCACCAGGTGTTCGCGTACCGCGCGCAGTCTGTCGCGCAGGCGCTGGGACTCCATCCCCCGCGCCTGTTCGGCCATTTGGACCGCTGTGGCCACCGCCTTGTCGGCGTTGCCCTGGCGCAGTTCGATCTGGCTGAGCATCGCGAGCCGGTGCACCCGCCCCCGGTCGTGCGCCGGATTGCCCACGGCGGCCACCGCGTGCTCCCCGGCAGCCACCAGGTCACCGAGGCTGAGCAGCGCCTCCGCCACCTGGACGTTGACCAGACCGGGCTGGACATAGCCGGTCTCGTCCGGCTCGTACCCGCGCCGGATGCGCTCGGCGGCCTGTTCGGCACGCCGGATGCAGGACAGCGCGCTGCTGCCGTCGCCGAGGTGGGCGTACGCCTTGGCCTGCATCGCGTACAGGTCCGAGGCGAGCGCCGGTGTGATGTGCCGCCCGGCGGCGCGCAGCGCGGCCTCCGCGAACGCCACCGCCTGCCGGTACTCGCGCATGAACAGCGACTGGTTGACGAGCAGGGCTATCACATAGGCGCCGAGGCCTCTGTCCCCGCTGGCCTTCGCCAGGCGCAGGGCCTGGTGGAAGTAGCGCTGGGCGAGTCCGTGTGCGTCGGAGTCGTAGGCGCAGATGCCCGCTATGGCGACCAGGCCGCCGGTCGCGCGGTGGAGCTGGCGGCCGGTGGCGTCGGTGTAGCTGCCGCGCAGCAGGGGCGCCGTCTCGGAGTTGAGGAAACCGACGATCCGGGTGCGCGTGGCCACACCGCCCGCCTTGCGGTACATCTGCTCGTAGTGGGCGCGGGCCGAGCGCAGCATCTCGATGTCGGCCATGCTGACGCGGTGCCGGCCGCCGCGCGAGACGTCCACGTCTTCGGGCGGGTTCTCCCACTCCCACACGGGCATCACGGCGGGGGTCCCGGTGACGGCTGGGGCGCCGAGGATGTGCGGGCGCTGCTGTTCGTCGGAGCGCCACAGGGCGGTGGCGCGCTCGACGAAACCGGAGAGGGTGGTGCCGTGCGGGGCGGACGGTTCGCCGGGCACACCGAGGCCGATGTCGTCGAGGGTGACGGGCCGGTGCAGCCGCACGGCGAGCACTTCGCAGATCAGGTCGGGCACCTGGCCACGCGGGCGCTGCCCCTTCAACCACCGCGCCACAGCCGTGTGTTCGTAGCGCAGCGCGAGGCCGCGGGCGCGTCCCGCCTGGTTGACATGGGCGGCGAGTCCCGCGTGCGAGATGCCCGCCTCGTCGAGAATCGCGTCGAGCAGAGTGTTGGGCTGCATGGAGGCCCCCCGGGTGGCTCGGTGCCGTCAGATTAGTGCGTTCGCCTTCACACGGGGTGTGAAGCGAATGCTCGTGAACGGGCAGTACGCGCGCTGTTGCAGAGCGTTTCGGGCCGGTTGACTGAAATGCCTCGCAAGAGGCCGGCCGGGCCGCCGGCTCCCCCTCGTACAGTGCGGCGGCCCGTCTCCGCGCCGTCCGCCCAGCTGCCTGCCCGACACTCCGTGGCGGGGCGGACGGCGCCCGCCGCCGGTCACGACGGCGGGCCGGGTCATGTGACGCGCTGGGCGACGGCCGTGCCGTGCTGCACGGGCACGCGCCGGCGGTCGTTGCGCAGTACGAGCAGTGCCACGTCGTCGGCGGGCCTGCCTCGGCTGTGGCGCAGCAGCCCGGCGAAGACGGTCCGCAGCACGGACCGGGGTGAGACGGGCTGGATTTGGACGGCTTCGGTGAGCGCGTCGTACAGCGGGAAGAACCGGCCACGGCTGTCGCGCGCGTCCTCGACGCCGTCGGTGTGCAGGAACAGCGCCTCGCCGGGCAGCAGTTGGCCGCACGGCTCGACGGGCAGCTCGGCCGGCAGCGGGAACGAGCCCAGCGGGGGCAGCGGTTCCTCCGACGACAGCCGCTCGGCATGACCGCGTGCGCCCACCGCTGCGAGCCCGCTGCGCAGCAGATACGGCCAGGGATGCCCGCAGTTGATGACGTACATCTCGTCGTCGCGGCGGATCTCCAGCAGGAGCAGCGTGACGAACTCCTCGGCGACCGGGCTCTCCGGGTCCAGCCCGGTCGCGGAGGGGTGCTCGGCGCGGGCCCGCTCGCGCAGATGCCGGGCCAGCGCCCGCTCCAGCCGACGCAGCACACAGCCGAGTTCGGGTTCGTCGTGCACGGCCTCGCGGAAGCTGCCGAGGACGGCGGCGACGGTGCCGATGGCGGCGAGACCATGTCCGCGCACATCCCCCATGACGACGCGTACGCCGTGCTCGGTGGCGATCACCTCGTACAGATCGCCGCCGACGATCGCGCCGTGGTCCGCGGAGTGCTGTACCGCGGCGATGTTCAGTCCGTCGATACGGGGCGGCAGCGGCCGCAGCAGAACGTTCTGCGCGGCGCCCGCGATCTTGCGGATCTGTTGGAGTTCGCGCAGCAGTGCCCGTCTGACATGGAGTATCAGCCCGCTGCCGACGGCGAAGAAGACGGCACTGGTGACGATCCGGGCGCCGAGACCGTTCTGCTGGGCGAGCGGGCAGACCATTTTGTACGTGATCGCGATCGCCCCCCAGACGGTGGGCAATGCCAGGCTCAGCACCCGGCGCAGGGGCTGTCGGCGGCCCCGTCGGACGATCGGGTCGGGGCCGGCTTTCGGGCCGCCCTCCCGGATCCTTCGCGGCGGCCCGGCTCTGGTGCCGCCCCTGCCTCTGCCTCTGCGGAGCGCCCGGGCGAGTCCGGCCCGCAGGTCGTCCGCCCGGCCCCGCGCCGTCCGGCCCGCGCGGGACAGCGCCCGCGAGTTCGTCCGGGGCGTCGCCGTGCAAGGAGCCCCAGCCTTGTTACGGATCATGCCGATTGGCCCCCCAATAGGCCCTGACAGCGCAGACGGCCTCCGCGAGGCCGGTCCGATTCTGTCGACCGCATGCCCCGTTCGGACCAGATCACCCGGACTTGTCACCCGAACGAGTGAGGGGCACATCCGGTGGTCCGGACGTGCCCCTCAGTACCTCTCCGTGCTCATGCGGTGCTCACGCGCCGCGCAGCACCGCCCCGGTGCGGTCGGCCGCCAGGGCGACCGCCGCGTCACGCGCCGCGGAGGCCTCGTCGACGGTCAGCGTGCGGTCGGCGGCGCGGAATCGCAGCGCGTAGGCCAGCGACTTCCTGCCCTCGCCGAGGTGCTCGCTGTTCTCGTAGACGTCGAACAGGCGGATGGACTCCAGGAGTTCACCCGCGCCCTCGCGCAGCGCGGCCTCCACGTCCGTGTGCGGCACGAACCGGTCGACGACCAGCGCGACGTCCTGCGTGGCGACCGGGAACGTCGAGATCTTCGGGCCCCTCGGGACACCGGCGCTCGCCTGCTCCAGCGCGTCGAGGTTCAGCTCCATCGCACAGGTGCGCGCGGGCAGGCCCAGGGTCTTCAGGACACCGGGGTGCAGCTCGCCGGCGTGCCCGACGACCTGCTCCGCACCGTCGATGACGACGGCGAGCTCGGCGCAGCGGCCCGGGTGCCACGGCCCGTACTGACCGGTGCGGACGAGGAGTTCGGTCCCCGCCTCGCGGGCCAGCGAGCGCGCGGCCTCGATCGTGTCGGCCCAGTCGGCCGGACGCCCCGGGCCCCACCAGCCGGTCTGCTCGCGGGCGCCCGCGAGGACGACGGCTGCGTGCCGGGGCTGGAGGGGGAGCGCGGCCGTGAGGGACGCGATCTCCTCGTCGGTGGGGCGGCGGTCGACGGGCAGACGGCCCGCGACGCGCAGCTCCTCCTGCGGGTGGAAGACCAGGCCCGTCTCGAACAGCGCGAGGTCGTGCGAGCCGCGGCCGTCGTTGCGGCGCAGCGCGCCGAGCAGGCCCGGCAGCAGCGCCGTACGAAGAGCGGGCTCCTCGTCGGAGAGCGGGTTGACCAGCCTGACGACCTTGCGCTTCGGGTCGTCGGCGGCCAGGCCGAGCTGGTCGAAGACGTGCTCGCCGAGGAACGGGTAGTTCGGCGCCTCGACGTATCCGGCGCCGGCCAGCACCCGGCCGACCCGGCGGTGCAGCCGCTGCCGGTCGGTCAGGCCCAGACCCGCGGGGGGCTTGGGCAGCGTGGAGGGCAGGTTCTCGTAGCCCTCAAGGCGGATGACCTCCTCCGCCAGGTCGTTCGGGTCGGTGAGGTCGGGCCGCCACGACGGGACGGTGACGATCAGCTCGTCCTGTCCGTAGACGTCGCAGCCGACCTGCTGGAGACGGCGTACGACGGTCTCGCGGCCGTAGTCGACGCCCGCGACCCGGTCCGGGTGGTTGGCCGGGATGGCGATGGTGCGCGGCGCGGAGGGCGCGATGACCTCGGTGACGCCGGCGTCGGCGGTGCCGCCCGCGAGGAGCACGAGCAGGTCGACCGTGCGCTGGGCGGCGGCCGCCGCGGCGAGCGGGTCGACGCCGCGCTCGAAGCGCTTGGACGCCTCGGAGGCCAGTTTGTGACGGCGAGCGGTGCGCGCGATGGAGATCGCGTCGAAGTGCGCGGCCTCGATGACGACCTCGGTGGTGGTGCCCTCGGTGTCGTCGATCTCGGTGTTGGCGCCGCCCATGACGCCCGCGAGGCCGATGGGACCGCGGTCGTCGGTGATCACCAGGTCCTCGGCGTCCAGCGTGCGCTTGGCGCCGTCGAGGGTGGTGAGCTGCTCGCCCTGCTCGGCTCGGCGCACGCCGATCGCGCCCTGGACGCGGGTGCGGTCGTACGCGTGCAGCGGCTGACCGAGCTCCAGCATCACGTAGTTGGTGATGTCGACGGCGAGCGAGATCGGGCGCATGCCGGCCTTCTGGAGGCGGCGCTGCAGCCAGAGCGGGGAGCGGGCCTCGGGGTCGAGGCCGGTCACCGTGCGGGCGGTGAAGCGGTCGCAGCCGGCCGGCTCGGAGATCTGCACCGGGTAGCCGAAGGCGTTCGGGGCCGGTACGTCGAGCAGCGCCGGGTCGCGCAGCGGCAGACCGTAGGCGATGGCGGCCTCGCGGGCGATGCCGCGCAGCGAGAGGCAGTAGCCGCGGTCGGGGGTCACCGCGATGTCGAGGACCTCGTCGACGAGTTCGAGCAGCTCGATCGCGTCGGTGCCGACCTCGTACTCCGGCGGGAGCACGATGATGCCGTGCGAGCCGTCGTCGCCCATGCCCAGCTCGTCGCCGGAGCAGATCATGCCGTGCGACGTCCTGCCGTACGTCTTGCGCGCGGCGATCGCGAAGTTGCCGGGCAGCACGGCGCCGGGCAGGACCACGACGACCTTGTCGCCGACGGCGAAGTTGCGGGCGCCGCAGACGATCTCCTGGGGCTCGCCGGTGCCGTTGGCCTGGCCGACGTCGACGGTGCAGAAGCGGATCGGCTTCTTGAAGCCCTCCAGTTCCTCGATCGTCAGCACCTGGCCGACGGCGAGGGGGCCCTTGAGGTCGGCGCCGAGCTGCTCGACCCTCTCGACCTCGAGGCCGGCGGAAACGAGCTTGGCCTGCACATCGCGGCCGGTCTCGGTGGCGGGGAGATCGACGTACTCCCGCAGCCAGGAAAGCGGGACCCGCATCAGATCTCCATCCCGAACGGCCGGGTGAACCGGACGTCACCCTCGACCATGTCTCGCATGTCTTCGACGTTGTGGCGGAACATCAGCATCCGCTCGATGCCGAACCCGAAGGCGAATCCGCTGTACTTCTCCGGGTCCACACCGCAGGCGACCAGGACGCGCGGGTTGACCATGCCGCAGCCGCCGAGCTCGATCCAGCCCTCGCTGGAGCACGTACGGCAGGGGCGGTCGGGGTTGCCGACGGACTCGCCCTTGCAGACGTAGCAGAGCATGTCCATCTCGGCGGACGGCTCGGTGAAGGGGAAGTAGTTGGGGCGCAGCCGGGTCTTCATGTCCGCGCCGAAGAGCGACTGGACCATGTGATCCAGGGTGCCCTTCAGGTCGGCCATGGTCAGGCCCTCGTCGATGGCGAGGAGCTCGATCTGGTGGAAGACCGGGGTGTGCGTGGCGTCCAGCTCGTCCGTGCGGTACACGCGGCCGGGGCACACGATGTAGACGGGCGGCTCACGGTCGAGCATGGCGCGGGCCTGCACCGGAGAGGTGTGGGTGCGCAGCACGACACCGGACTCGTCGCCCTGCGCGCCCTTGGGGCCCTGGACGAAGAAGGTGTCCTGCATCTGCCGGGCCGGGTGGTCGGGCGTGAAGTTGAGGGCGTCGAAGTTGAACCACTCGGCCTCGACCTCGGGGCCCTCGGCGATCTCGTATCCCATGGACACGAAGACGTCGGCGACCCGCTCCATCATGGTGGTCAGCGGGTGGCGTGCGCCGGCCGGTACGCGGTCGTAGGGCAGCGTGACGTCGACTGCCTCCTCGACCAGCACACGGGCGTCGCGCTCCGCCTCCAGCTCCGTCTGACGGCCGGTGAGGGCCTTGTTGACGGCGCCGCGGGCCTGGCCGACGAGCTTGCCGGCGGCGGCCTTGGCGTGCGGGGGCAGGGCGCCGATCTCGCGGTTGGCGAGGGCCAGCGGCGAGGTGCCGCCGGTGTGCGCGACCTTCGCCTCCTGGAGCGCGTCGAGGTCACCGGCGGCCGCGAAGGCGGCGAGCGCCTCGTCCCGCATGCGCTCGATCTCTTCCGGTTTCAGGGCCTCGACCTCTACAGGGTCGTACGACTTATTCGGTGCCGACATCTCTTCCCGTGCTTCCGGTTGGCTGGCTGAGGGTCCCCGTCCCGACTCGGGGGACGCATCGTCCCTGAACGGGGACGCAAAGGTGCCAAAGGCCGAGTCTAACGGGGGTGGGGGATGCGTATGCGCCCGTGGGGCTCCGCTCGGCGTTACTGCAGATACGCCGGGGTGCTCACGGGCAACGTAAATCGGAACTCGGCGCCGCCGCCGGGGGCGCGGCCGACCGTGATGGTGCCGCCGTGGGCTTCGACGATGCCCTTGACGATGTACAGCCCGAGGCCCGTGCCGCCGCGTTTGCTGCCCCGCCAGAAGCGGGTGAAGACGCGGTTCATGGACTCCTCCGGGATGCCGCTGCCCTCGTCGCTCACGGTGACCGACGTGCTGACGTCCTCCCCTTCGCGGGGGGACGCCGAGGGCGTGACGTCAATCGTGACGGTTCCCTCGCCGTGGCGCACCGCGTTTTCGAGCAGGTTGCTGAGTACCTGGTCGACCTTGTCGGGGTCGGCCCACAGGTCGGGCAGCGGCTGCTCGACGCGGAGCAGGAAGCGGTCGGCGGGCTGGCCCGCGGCGACGTACGCCTGGATGTGGCGGCCGACGGCGGCCCCGATGTCGACGGGCTGGCGGCGCACTTCGAGGCGCCCGGAGTCGATGCGGGAGATGTCGAGCAGCTCGGCGATGAGCCGGGTGACGCGGTCGGCGTCGGCGTCCACCGTCTCCAGCATCAGCTTCTTCTGGTCGTCGGTGAACCGCTCCCATTTCGCGAGGAGGGTCGCGGTGAAGCCCTTGACGGAGGTGAGCGGCGAGCGCAGTTCATGGGCGACGGTGGCTATCAGCTCGGCGTGGCTGCGCTCGGTGCGGCGGCGGGCCTCGGTGTCACGCAGGGAGACGACGATGCGGCGGACGGGGCCGGTGGGGCGGGTGCGGACGTAGCGCGCGGAGACGAGCACTTCCCGGCCGCCCGGCAGCAGCAGATTGCGCTCGGGCTGCCCGATGCGGATGGCGAGGCCTCCGTAGGGGTCCGTCAGCTGCCACCAGCGTCGCCCCTCCAGGTCCTCCAACGGAAGGGCCCACTCAAGGGGCCGGCCGAGGGCGTCGGCGGCGGGGACGGCGGTGATCCGGGCGGCCGCGGCGTTGAAGCAGATCACCCGGCCGTGCTCGTCGGCGACGACGAGCCCGTCGGGCAGGTCGTCGGGGTCGATGCCCAGCTCCGCTGCGAGGTCGGCCGCGAAGGCCGTTCCGGGGCCGGTCTCGGAGTCGGCGGGGTCATCGCGCCGGGACGCGGGCGTGCTGTGTGCCTCCCGTGCTCGCAGCGCCTTCTTGGCACCGCTCGTGCCGACACTCATCCCCGTACCCCACCTCTCGTCTGGCGCAGAGGGCCCCCGAGCCCGTCACCCTACTAGCTCTCGGTGACGGAACGGCACCCTCCGGAGGCGCGCTGTGCACGGGCGGACGCGTAGAGACATACGGCTGCGGCCGTCGCGAGGTTCAGACTCTCGGCCCTTCCGTGGATCGGCACCCGCACCACGGCGTCCGCCAGCGCGCGGGTCTCCTCCGGGAGCCCCCACGCCTCGTTGCCGAACACCCAGGCGGTGGGCCCGCCCATGGTCCCGTGGTCCAGCTCGTCGTCGAGGTCGTCCTCCCCCGCCCCGTCGGCGGCGAGAATGCGCACCCCGGCCTCCTTCAGCCCCTCGACGGCCCGCTCCACGGGAACGCCGACGGCGACGGGCAGATGGAAGAGGGATCCGACGGAGGCGCGCACGGCCTTGGGGTTGTACAGGTCCACGGAGGCGTCGGTCAGTACGACGGCCTCGGCGCCGGCCGCGTCCGCGCACCGCAGCACGGTCCCGGCGTTGCCCGGGTCGCGTACGTGCGCGAGTACGGCGACGAGCCTCGGCCGCGCCCGGAGGATCTCCTCGAAGGGGGTGTCCAGGAAGCGGCAGACCCCGACCAGCCCCTGCGGGGTGACGGTCGTCGAGATGTCGGCGATCACCTCGTCGTCGGCGAGGTGCACGCGCGCCCCGGCGGCCCGGGCGTCGCCCACGATGTCGGCGTACCGCTCGGCGGCCTCGACGGTCGCGAAGAGCTCGACGAGGGTGCCCGCCTCGCCGCCCCGATGCGCCACGGCCTCCCGTACGGCCTGCGGCCCCTCGGCGAGGAACAGCCGCTCCTTCCCCCGGAAGTTCCGCCTGGCCAGCCGTCGCGCGGCAGCGACACGAGGCGAACGCGAAGAGATCAACTCGGGGGCGACGGGCATGGGGGCACCTTCGGGGTTGCGGGGTGGAGAACGGGGCACCGGACGCACACGGACCCGCAGGCCTTCACGGCCTGCGGGTCCGGTTCACATCACGTCCGGCTCGAAGCCGGTGCGGTGTCAGGCAGCCTTGGGCGCGTTCACGTCCGACGGCAGGGCCTTCTGCGCGACCTCGACGAGCGCGGCGAACGCGTTGGCGTCGTTGACGGCCAGCTCGGCGAGGATCTTGCGGTCCACCTCGATGTTGGCGGCCTTCAGACCCTGGATGAGGCGGTTGTACGTCATGCCGTTCTGGCGGGCCGCAGCGTTGATGCGCTGGATCCACAGCTGACGGAAGTCGCCCTTGCGCTTCTTGCGGTCGTTGTAGTTGTAGACCAGCGAGTGGGTGACCTGCTCCTTGGCCTTGCGGTACAGGCGCGAACGCTGACCGCGGTAGCCGGAGGCCGCCTCGAGGATCGCCCGGCGCTTCTTGTGGGCGTTGACTGCCCGCTTGACGCGTGCCACTTTTTAACTCCTTGTAGCGGGGCCGTGGTTGTCGTCACACGGCCCGAAATCGATGGGGTCCCGGTCCTGGCGTACGGCGCTCTGAGAGATCAGGCGCCCGTACGTCACTTGCCGAGAAGCTTCTTGATCTTCTTGGCGTCGCCCGGGGCCATCTCGGCGTTGCCGGTGAGGCGGCGCGTCAGGCGGGACGACTTGTGCTCGAGCAGGTGGCGCTTGCCGGCGCGCTCACGGAGCACCTTGCCGGAGCCGGTGACCTTGAAGCGCTTGCTGGCACCGCTGTGCGACTTGTTCTTCGGCATAGCGCCGTTCTCTCCTCGTCAGTGGCGTTCCGGTGCCCGGTCGTGAAACCGGGCACGGTGGAACGTCATATGTATCGGTTGGCATCCCGGGGCATACGCCCTGGGATCAGGCCTCGGCGGAAGCCTCGGCCGGGGCCTCTGTGGCCTCGGCCTCGGTGATCTCGGCGTCGGCGATCTCCTGGTCGGCGATCTCCTCGTCCGTGATCTCACCGTCGGCGGCGTTCTGCGACTTGCCCGGGTTGGCCTTCGCCTCGGCCTTGCGAGCCGCCTGGGCCTCGCGGGCCTCGGCCATCGCCTCGGTCTTCTTCTTGTGCGGACCGAGAACCATGATCATGTTCCGGCCGTCCTGCTTCGGGTTCGACTCGACGAAACCGAGGTCCTCGACGTCCGTCGCGAGTCGCTGCAGCAGTCGGTAGCCGAGCTCCGGCCGGGACTGCTCGCGACCACGGAACATGATCGTGATCTTGACCTTGTCGCCCTGCTTGAGGAACCGGACGACGTGACCCTTTTTGGTGTCGTAGTCGTGCGGGTCGATCTTCGGCCGGAGCTTCATTTCCTTGATGACCGTGTGCGCCTGGTTCTTGCGCGCCTCACGGGCCTTCATGGCCGACTCGTACTTGAACTTGCCGTAGTCCATGAGCTTGCAGACCGGCGGACGTGCACTCGCCGCCACCTCGACCAGGTCGAGGTCGTACTCCTGCGCAAGCTCCAGGGCCTTGGCAAGCGGAACAATCCCGACCTGCTCGCCGCTGGGACCGACAAGTCGCACTTCGGGAACGCGAATCCGGTCGTTGATGCGGGGCTCGGTGCTGATGGATCCTCCTCGGTTGCACCACACGGCGGTCTGGCGGACAGCCGCGTATGTCTCTGATGACAGTTGGACCAACCACCGCGGGGCATGAAAAATGCCCCGGACGGGACACAGGCGGGGCTCCAAGGAATACCGGAGCACCGCCGCGGTGAACCGCGGGGCGCACATTCGGGCGACTCCATCGTCCGTACGGAACGATGGCGGCCGCCTGACCGGATGACCTGCCGTCCCGGAGGATGGTCAGGTGGGAGATCGGAGCCTCCACTTGCGGGCCGGGCACAGCAGTGTCCGGCCGGTCGTTACACAAGGTTAGCAGCTCGGGGCAGGAACGGCTAACCGAGGCCAACTGGGGACGGGCCCTCCCCGGGACCTATCGTGGGACGCATGAGTGACACCCCTCCCCAGACGCCCGACTTCGACACCATGGCCCGCGACATCGCCGAGGTCCCCGCGGTCGAGGTGATCGTGACGGTCGCCGTCAACCTGATGAGCGCCGCCGCCGTGAAGCTCGGCCTGACCGAGGAGGGCGACGAGCACAAGGACCTGGACGAGGCGCGCAAGCTGGTGCACGCCCTCGCCGGGCTGCTCGACGCGAGCGCGACCGAGATCAGCTCCTTCCACGCGGCCCCGCTGCGCGACGGCCTGAAGTCGCTGCAGCTGGCGTTCCGCGAGGCGTCGTTCGTCCCCGACGAGCCGGGCCAGGGCCCGGGCGAGAAGTACACGGGCCCGGTCTACGGCTAGAGCCCCGTCCCCGGCTGCTCCGCGGCCGCTCTCACCGACGTACGTACAAGGGCTCGCCCGGTGGCGTCGTCCCGGCCGGCAGCAGTGCCAGGTCGAGGCCGCGCACCAGGCGGGCCCTGAGTGTCTCGTCGGCCGCGAGACGCCCGGCGACCGCGCGGGCGGCGTCGGCCGGCTCCGCGGACGGGTCCAGGACGAGGGCGAGGATGCCGTCGGCCTGGCCGGGTCCGAGGTGGGCGCGGAGCACCGCGGGCTCTGCGGCGACGGCGGCGCGCACCGCGTCGGTCACGGCCGGGTCGGCGAGCGGGTCCTCGGTGGTGCGCCCCTCGGCGAGGGCGCGCAGCGCGGCGCCGGTCAGCTCGTAGGGGACCGGCCCGGACAGGTCGAGCACGATCGTGTCGGCCTTCTCGTGCACCGCCGCCTGCAGGGCCTGGTGCAGGGGTACGGCGACGGGGCGGGCGGCGGGGTCCCAGCGGGCCAGCGACTCGGTGGACGTGAAGGCGGGCAGGGCCGTGCGGTCGCCGGCCTTCAGCGTCGGGACCGCCATGTCACTGGTCTTCTCGTGGCGCAGTCCGTTCTCGTCCTCCTCGACCTCGCCGAGTACGGCCACGACGGGTACGAGGAGCCGGGCGCCCTTGAGCGCCTCCAGGACCGGCCCGACGGCGGTGCGGTCCTCGGCCCAGGCGGCGAGCGCCGCGCTCAGCCGGGGGTCGGCGGAGCCGTCGTCGTCGGGGAAGCCGGAGTCGGGAATGTTCTTGTTCGCCACGGTCCCCGACCCTATCGGGGGGATCCTGCTGCGCTTGTGCGGCCCCGGAAACCCGGCGTTGACAGAACTCACGGGTTTCTCAGCTTTCCCTGACAGACATCTAACATTCGTCTAACGGCGCGCACAGGCCGGTCGCCCAGCATCGCGGGCATGGAGTCCCACAGAGCTCACCGCCGCCCTGCCCGGCCCTCCCGGCGCCGCCCGCTGGTCTACAGCGCTCTCGCCTCCGCCGTGATCGTCGGCGCCACGGCGGCGGGGACCGCGTACGTGAAGGCGCAGGCGCACACCGGCTCGGGCGCCGTATCGTCGGCGGCGTCGGCGACGGCACCCTCGGCTTCGGCCACGGTGAACGAGGAGGCGTCCGTGGAACCTGTCGTGGAGACCTCGATGGACCGGGCGGCACTGCTCGCCAAGGCCATGAAGTCCGTGACCGTCGAGGCGGGCGCGGAGGTGTCGGTCGCGGTGCTCGACGTGGACTCCGGCGAGAGCGCCTCCTACGGTGACGGCACGTTCGACACCGCCAGCATCGTCAAGGTCGACATCCTGGCCGCGCTGCTGCTCCAGGCGCAGGACGCCGGCCGGCATCTGACGGCGCAGGAGAAGGCGTACGCCACCGCGATGATCGAGAACAGCGACAACACGTCCGCGTCCGCGCTGTGGAAGTCGATCGGGCAGGCCGACGGCCTCGGGACTGCGAACAAGCGCTTCGGGCTGACCGCCACCGAGGGCGGCACCGGCATGCTGTGGGGGCTGACCCAGACCGACGCGGCCGATCAACTCGCGCTGCTGCAGCAGGTGTTCGGTGACGACTCGGAGCTGAGCGAGACCTCACGGGCGTATCTGCAGGGACTCATGGGCGGGATCGAGGCCGATCAGCACTGGGGTGTCTCGGCGGCGGCCGACGGCTCCGCGTGGGCGCTGAAGAACGGCTGGCTGGCGCGCAGCACGACCGGGCTGTGGGACATCAACAGCATCGGCAGGGTCACGGCCGACGGGCACGACTACCTCGTGGCGACACTCTCGAACGGCAACTCGACCCAGGCGAAGGGGATTTCACTGGTCGAGGCGGCGGCGAAGGCGGCGGTGTCGGCGTTCTCCGACAGTGCGGACAGGGCGGAGAGCACCGGCTGAAGGGCCTGGGCGTCTCCCGGGCTCAGCGGCCCGAGGTCCGGCGGCCGCGCCACAGCACCACCGCGGCGGCCAGCAGCACCGCGCCGAGGCCGCCGGCGAGCGGGCCGGCCCAGCCGGACGATCCGTCGTCCTTCTCGGGGACGCTCGGGCCCGAGCCGAAGTACCTCCGGCTGTACGCGGCCGCGTGCAGGCTGTCCGGCTTGAGCCGGGCTGCGGCCTTGATGGCGGCGGCGGGGTCGATGAAACCGTAGCCGCGCGCGTCGTCACGGCCGCCGCTCGGTGCGTTGCGGGCCGTGTGCTCCAGGAGCTGCTTGATCTGGGCGGGGCTCAGACCCGGGTGGGCGGCCTTGACGAGGGCGACCGCGCCGGAGACGAAGGCGGACGCGGCGCTCGTGCCCCAGCCCTCGTAGTACTTGTCGTCGGGGTCGGCGATCACGACGCCGACGCCCGGGGCGCTGACGGTGGCGTACCAGCGGCGGGTGGAGAACGACGCCTTGGTGCCGTTCTCGTCGACGGCGGTGGCGGCGATCACGCCCGGGTAGGCCGCCGGGTAGGAGATGTGGTCGCCCTTCTCGCCGCCGTTGCCGGCCGAGGCGACGACGACGGCGCCCTTCTTCAGGGCGTACTGGACCGCTTCGTCCTCGGCGGGCTCGGGGTGTGCGGACTTGGAGTCGTCGCCGAGGGAGAGGTTGATGACGTCGGCGCCGTGGTCGGTGGCCCAGCGGATGCCCTCGGCGAGGGCGTTGCCGCGGGTGTTGCGGGCCTTCGTACGGCTGGTGTCGCCGTCTTCGAGGATGACGCGGACGGGGAGGATCTTGGCCTCGGGGGCGATGCCCAAGACCCCGTCGGCGTTGCCGTAGCCGTGTCCGTGGCCGGCGATGATCCCCGCCATGGCGGTGCCGTGCCGGGCCCATGCGCGGTCGCCGCGGGAGGCGCCGAAGCCGACCATGTCGGTGCCGGTGAGCACGTTGCCGGCGAGGTCGGGGTGTTCGGCGTCCACGCCCGTGTCGAGCACGGCGACGGTGATGCCCGCGCCCTTCGTCGTGCGCCAGGCCTGCTGGGTGTGCATCGCGTCCAGGGCCCATTGCTGGGCGCGTATCTCGTCGGCGTGGGCCGCGGTGGACGGCACCAGGGCCAGGGAGGCGGCCAGCAGCATGCCGAGCACTCCCGATCTGCGGGTCATGACGGCGTTCACGACGGCTTCTCCGTGGCCGAGACGATGGTCTTGCGGAAGCCTCGCTCGACGCGGTCGGCGAGGCCCTGCGCCTCCTGGCCGAGGCCGGCCTGCGCCGGGGCCGTGGTCGCGCCGGACTGCATGGCGTCCGCGGCGGGCTGCGGGGCGGTGACGGCGCGGCCGTCGGCGAAGCCGGAGACGGCGTAGACGACGACGGGGGCGTCGGTGAGGACCGACACCGTCCAGGAGCCGCGCTGGGTGTCGCCGAAGTCCGCGGCGACGGTGCCTTTCGCGGCGTACGGGCGGGGCATGAGGTCGGTCCGCCGGTCGAGGCCCTCCGCCTTGAACCTGGTCTTCAGCGAGGTCATGGCCGCGGCGTCGGCCTTGGTGAACAGCAGGCCGACGGTGGTGACATGACTGCGGGTCGCGTCCGTGTAGGTGGCGCGCAGCAGCCGCAGGCAGCCGACCGGGGCCAGCGCCTTGCGCAGCAGCGGGTCGAAGGCGTCCTGGCAGCCGCTGTCGGGCGCGACGGCGATCCGGGTCCAGGTGCGGTCGGCGCCGCCGGGGCCCGCACCGTCACCCTGGACGGTGGGCGGGAAGAGCTGGTCCACGGGCACGCTGTGCCACAGCTCCCCTGCCGCCGCGAACGCGCCCCGTGAACCGGGTTCGTCCGTGCCGTCCCCGGTCAGCCAACTCCCGGTCGCCGCACCGCCGATGAGCCCGAGTCCCAGCACGATGCAGGCCGCGGCGGCCGCGACGCGCGCTCGGTTGCGGGTGGGGCGCGGATCGACGGTCTCGCTGTCGTGCGGCTCTGTGTAGGGCTCGGCGAACGACACGAAGGGGCGCCCGGCGCCGAGGGATTCCACCGGAGGCTCGGGACGGAGGGGGCGCAGCCGTGCGGTGGTCTCGGTGCGGGTCTCCTCGGGGCCGGCGGCAGGCCGCGTCGCCGGGTCGGTCCAGGACTCCCCGGGCGGCGCGTCCGGGAACCGCGCCGAGGCCGCCGGCGGGGGCGGGGGCGGGGGCGGCGTCGAGCCGGGGAGCGGTTCGGGATGTCGCGGAGCACTGTCCGAGAGGCGGAACGGCCGCGAAACCCGGGCCGCGGTGCCTTGCTGCGCACGGTCGCCGGTGGCCCCGTCGGAGCGGGGCGGCGCCGACGCGTCGCCCACGGAGGGGCTCCGCTCCGGCCGGGGCGGAGTCGGGACACGGCGCTCCCGCACGCTCCCGAACGGCCGCCTCTCGCCTCCGGCCGACGGAGGGGTGTCGGGCGGCGGAGGCGTCGACGAGCGCGGCGTGGGTGGCGTGGTGGGCCGCGGGGGTGCGGCCGCGTCGGGCCGGGCCGGCGAACCGGAGGACGCCCCGGAGCCGTACTGCCGCGGCTGCGCCTGGCCGGACGCCGTGAAGGACCCCGGCGGCACGGCCGGGCCCGACGACGCAGAGGAACCCGACGGCGCGCCCCCACCGGACCGGGACGACATCCCCTCACGGGGCCGCGAGAGCGTCCCTTCGCCGGGTCGGGAAGAGGAACCGGAGGACATCCCGGAGCCGTACGGCGTCGACGGGGTCGGTCCGGGCTGCGCCTTGCCGGGCGGCATCGCAGCCGGGCCGGGTGTCGGCTCGGCGTCCGGCGGCGGGGGCGTGCCCGGTGGCGTCGGCGGGGCGGGCGGGGCCGGTGGGCGTGGGGGAATGGAGGCGCGGCGCGCTTCCGTGCTCATGCTCCCCCCCGTTTCCTCGTACCCGGGCAACCGGCCCGCCTACGGAGCTGGTCCGGGCCGATTCACATCGGTCACATCTGTCGTGCTGTCCGTACGCCGTGCTGTGCTGCGCTGCCTGTACGTCTGTCTGTTGTGCGGTCCTGTGCGCAGGGGAAACCGTCCCTCGGCTCGCCCGTCACGGGCACGCATACCCGCGGCGGCGGACCGTCACCCCGGGCGCGGCCCGTCCGGGCAAGGTCGTCCCTCCCTGCGTGCGCGTCACTCTACGGGTTGTCCCTGTGCCGGAGGGAACCAGTCCGCAGGCCCGCGGCATCTGCCCGGATCGTCCCCCTACCCTGCGGTAATCCTGTCTGGCAGGCTTCGGTCATGACTGCCCGCGCCGCAGACCGGGCCCGCTACGACCGGGCCACCGCTCACCTCGACGCCCCCGTCGCGATCGTGGACCTGGAGGCGTTCGACGCCAACGCCGACGATCTCGTCCGCAGGGCCGCCGGCAAGCCGATCCGAGTCGCCAGCAAATCGGTGCGCTGCCGCACCCTCCTCGAACGCGTCCTGGCCCGGCCGGGCTTCGCGGGGATCATGTCCTTCACCCTCGCCGAGTCGATCTGGCTGGCACGCTCCGGCTTCGACGACATCCTGCTGGCCTACCCCTCCGCGGACCGGCAGGGCTTCGCCGAGCTGGCCTCGGACCCGAAGCTCGCCGCCGCGGTGACCGTGATGGTCGACGACCCGGCCCAGCTCCGCTTCATCGACGAGGCACGGCAGGGCGGGACCGAAGTCGTCCGCGTCTGCCTGGAGTTGGACACCTCGCTCAAGCTGCTCGGCGGACGCGTGCGCGTCGGAGCCCTGCGCTCCCCGCTCTACTCCCCCGCCCAGGTCGCCGACATGGCCCGCGCCGTGGTCCGGCGGCCGGGGTTCCGGCTCGTGGGGATCATGGCGTACGAGGGGCACATCGCAGGCGTCGGCGACGCGGTCGCCGGGCGGCCGCTGCGGTCGCGTGCCATCCGGTTGATGCAGGCCACGGCGCGCAGGGAACTCGCCCAGCGGCGTGCCGAAGTGGTCAGCGCCGTGCGGGCGGTGGAGCCCGGTCTGGAGTACGTCAACGGGGGCGGAACCGGCAGTGTGCAGCACACCGCCGCCGAGGACGCGGTCACGGAGATCGCGGCCGGATCGGGGCTGTACGTCCCCCGGCTCTTCGACAACTACACCTCGTTCAGCGGCCGTCCGGCCGCGCTGTTCGCCCAGCCGGTCGTCCGCAGGCCGGGCGTCGGCATCGTGACGGTGCTCGGCGGCGGCTACCCGGCCTCCGGCGCCCCCGGCGCCGACCGGCTGCCCGTCCCGTACCTCCCGGAAGGGCTGAAGTACGACCCCCAGGAGGGCCCCGGCGAGGTGCAGACGCCGCTGCTGGGCTCCCCCGCCGACGATCTGCTCATCGGCGACAAGGTGTGGTTCCGGCACGCCAAGGCGGGCGAGCTGTGCGAGCGGTTCGACACGCTGCACCTGGTGGAGGGCGACGCGGTGACGGCGACCGTACCGACGTACCGCGGAGAGGGGCACACGTTCCTCTAGGGCAGACCGGGCGGCCTCACTTCGACGGGTCGATGCTGCTGCCCACGCCTCCCGTGTCCGAGCCGGCGTCGCCGACCGGCCGGATCCCCTCGGTGATCCTGTCCATGTCGGCGACCGGCGGCCCGTCCTCGCCCGCGTCGAAGGCGAAGCGGACTATGACGAGCGACTCGGTGCCGGTGCTCGCCGGGAACGCCAGCGACTCGACGTAACCCCCGGGCCCCGCACCGGTCCTGACCCGCCAGCGCACGAAGTACCCGGCGCGCCCGGCGACCGCGACGGAGCCCGCCTTCACCTGCTGGTGGGAGTCCATGCCGTCGTAGGGGCGGCCGCCGATGGTGTCGCGGTCGTACGCGTCCTTCGCGGCGTCCTCGATGTCCTTCTCGGCGAGAACGCGGGGAGACTTCTCGTCGGTCGACGTGGCCGTGCGCGAGATGACCCTGCCGTGCCAGCACAGGCCGGATCCGCCCGGGCAGTCGTACGAGTCCGGGGTGGTCAGCACGACGTCGTCCTCGGCGACGTACTTGGGCTTGGCCCAGCCGTCGATCAACGGGAGTGTGATGCCGTTGAGTTGGTCCACGACGACGGTGGGGTCCTCGTCCGCCGACGGGGACGCCTCGGTCACGGACTCCGTGGGCGCCGGGGAGGACGCCGCCGACGTGTCCGGTGTGGTCTTCGCCTGTGCGTCACCGCCGCCGTCCCTGCCGAGGACGACGGCGCCCGTGACGATGGAGGCGACCAGGACGGCACCCGCGGCAGTAAGGGCCACGGCCTTGGCGCGGCCGCCGCCACCGTCGCCGGCGGGCCCCGGTTGCATCGGAGGCGGTGGGGGCACATCGGCGGCGGCCTCGGGCTGGCGCCGGTGATCGGTCCACGCGGTCCCGTCCCACCAGCGCTCGACGAGGGGGTACGACGGGTCGCGGTACCAGCCGGGCGGAGGTGTCATGCTCATCCCGGCACTCTAGGACGTGCCCCGAAGGTCGGTACACGGTGTCCTGGTGGTCGGGCACGACCGGGCGGTGGCGCGGCCGCCCGGAAGGTGGCCGCGACCATGGTCCACGAGAACGTGTCGGCGCTACATCGGTGTGACGTACGCGCCCGAGATGCCGCCGTCCACCAGGAAGTCGGTGGCGTTGACGAACGAGGAGTCGTCGCTGGCGAGGAACGCGACCGCGGCGGCGATCTCGTCGGCCTCCGCGAACCGGCCGACCGGGATGTGCACGAGCCGGCGCGCGGCCCGCTCCGGGTCCTTGGCGAACAGTTCCTGCAGGAGCGGGGTGTTGACCGGCCCCGGGCACAGGGCGTTGACCCGGATGCCCTCGCGGGCGAACTGGACGCCCAGCTCGCGGGACATCGCCAGCACTCCGCCCTTGGAGGCCGTGTAGGAGATCTGCGAGGTCGCCGCGCCCATCCGGGCCACGAACGACGCCGTGTTGATGATCGAGCCCTTGCCCTGCCGCCGCATATAGGGGATGGCGGCCTTGCAGCACAGGAAGACGGAGGTGAGGTTGACCTCCTGGACGCGCTTCCAGGCGTCCAGACCGGTCTCCAGGATGGAGTCGTCGTCGGGCGGCGAGATACCCGCGTTGTTGAAGGCGATGTCGACCGAGCCGTAGGTGTCGTAGGCGGTCTTGAAGAGCGCCTCGACCTGCTCGGGGTCGGTGACGTCGACCTTCACGAAGATCCCGCCGGTCTCCTCGGCGGCCGCCTTGCCGCGGGTCTCGTCGACGTCGCCGCAGACGACGTGGGCGCCCTCGGAGGCGAGCCGGCGCGCGGTGGCGAGGCCGATGCCGCTGCCGGCGCCGGTGATGACGGCGGTGCGGCCGACGAGGCGGCGGCAGATGGTCTCTGAGGTCTGTGAGGTCACAGTGCGGGGCCCTCCGTGCTGATGAAGACGTTCTTGGTTTCGGTGAAGGCGGCGAGGGCGTCGGGGCCGAGTTCACGGCCGAGGCCCGACTGCTTGAAGCCGCCGAAGGGGGTCCAGTAGCGGACGCTGGAGTGGGAGTTGACCGACAGGTTGCCCGCGCGGACGGCGCCCGAGACGCGAAGGGCGCGGCCGACGTCGCGGGTCCAGATGGAACCGGAGAGGCCGTACTCGGTGGCGTTGGCGAGCCGGATCGCATCGGCCTCGTCCTCGAAGGGGAGGACGACGGCGACCGGCCCGAAGACCTCCTCGACGGCCACGCGCGCGTGGGGCTCGATTCCGGTCAGGACGGTGGGCGGGAACCAGAAGCCGGGGCCTTCGGGGGCCTTGCCGCGGATGGCGGGGAGGTCGTCGGGGACGTAGGAGCGGACCCGCTCCAGTTGCGGGCGGGAGATCAGCGGGCCCATCGCGGTCCGCTCGTCGGCCGGGTCGCCCACGACGACGGACTCGACGGCCGGGGCGAGGAGTTCGAGGAAGCGGTCGTACACCGGGCGCTGGACGAGGATGCGGGTGCGGGCGCAGCAGTCCTGGCCCGAGTTGTCGAGGAAGGACATCGGCGCGGCCGCGGCGGCTGCCTCGATGTCGGCGTCGGCGAAGACGATGTTGGGGCTCTTGCCGCCGAGTTCGAGGGTGACGGGCTTGAGGAGCGCCGACCCCTTTGCCAACACCTGTTTGCCCACGGCCGTTGATCCGGTGAAGACGATCTTCGCGACGCCAGGGTGCTCGACCAGCGCGTTGCCCGCGACGGGCCCGGCGCCCGGCAGCACCTGGAAGAGGTGCTCGGGAAGCCCCGCCTCCAGGGCGAGTTCGGCGAGCCGCAGTGCCGTCAGCGGTGTCGTCTCGGCGGGCTTGAGGATCACCGCGTTGCCCGCCGCGAGCGCCGGGGCGGTGCCCCAGGCGGCGATCGGCATCGGGAAGTTCCAGGGCGCGATGACGCCGACGACGCCCAGCGGTTCGAGGATCGTCACGTCGAGACCGCCGGGGACCGGGATCTGGCGGCCGGTCAGCCGCTCCACTCCCCCGGCCGCGTAGTCGAGGAGGTCGCGGACGTTGCCCGCCTCCCAGCGGGCGTTGCCGATGACATGACCGGCCTCGCGGACCTCCAGCCCGGCGAGTTCCTCCAGGTGCTCGTCGACGACGACGGCGAAGCGGCGCAGCAGCCGGGCGCGGTCGCCCGGCGCCAGCGCGGCCCATCCGGCCTGCGCCTTCGCGGCCCGTACGACGGCGGCGTCGACGTCCTCGGGGGTCGCGGCCGGGACGGTGGCGACGACCTCCTCGGTCGCCGGGTTGAGAACCTGGAGCTCGTGCTCGTACGACAAGAAAGGACCTTTCACAGGCGTGCGGATCACAGGCGTTCGAAGGAGCGGCGCAGCTCCCAGTCGGTCACCGCGGCGTCGAACGCGCCGAGTTCGACGCGCGCCATGTTGAGGTAGTGCGCGACCACCTCGTCACCGAACGCGGCCTTGGCGATGGGGCTGTTCTCCCAGAGCTCGGCGGCCTCGCGCAGAGTGGTGGGCACGTGCGCGTACTCGCCGGTGTACGCGTTCCCTGCGCAGGCCTCGGGAAGCTCCAGCTTCTGCTCGATGCCGTACAGACCGGCCGCGACGAGCCCCGCGACGGCGAGGTGCGGGTTGACGTCGCCGCCCGGCAGCCGGTTCTCGAACCGCATCGAGCGCCCATGGCCCACCACCCGCAGCGCGCAGGTGCGGTTGTCGTATCCCCAGGCGACGGCGGTCGGGGCGAAGGAGCCCGGCTGGAAGCGCTTGTAGGAGTTGATGTTGGGCGCGTAGAGGAGCGAGAAGTCGCGGAGGGCGGCGAGCTGTCCGGCGAGGAAGTGCCGCATGACGTCCGACATGCCGCCGGGCCCGTCACCGGCCATGACGTTGGTGCCGTTCCCGTCCGCGAGGGAGAGGTGGATGTGGCAGGAGTTGCCCTCGCGCTCGTTGTACTTCGCCATGAAGGTGAGCGAGACGCCCTCCTGCGAGGCGATCTCCTTGGCGCCGGTCTTGTAGACGGCGTGCTGGTCGCAGGTGCGCAGCGCCTCGGTGTACTTGAAGGCGATCTCGTGCTGGCCGGGGTTGCACTCGCCCTTGGCGGACTCGACGACCAGGCCCGCGGCCTCCATCTCGTTCCTGATCCGGCGCAGCAGCGGCTCGATCCGGCCCGTGCCGAGCACCGAGTAGTCGATGTTGTACTGGTTGGCCGGGGTGAGCCCCTGGTAGCCGGCGTCCCAGGCCTGCTCATAGGTGTCCTTGAAGACGATGAACTCGAGCTCGGTGCCGACCTGTGCGGTGAAGCCGTGCTCGGCGAGGCGGTCGAGCTGGCGGCGCAGGATCTGCCGGGGCGCGGCCACCACGGGCGATCCGTCGTTCCACGCGAGGTCGGCGATGAGCAGGGCCGTACCCTCGTTCCAGGGCACCCGGCGGAGTGTGCTCAGATCGGGGCGCATGGCGAAGTCGCCGTAGCCCCGTTCCCACGAGGACATCGCATAGCCGTCGACGGTGTTCATGTCCGTGTCGACGGCGAGGAGGTAGTTGCATCCCTCCGTGCCGTGCTCCAGGACGTCTTCGAGGAAGAATCGGGCGGCGAACCGCTTGCCCTGGAGTCGCCCCTGCATGTCGGGGAACGCCAGGACGACCGTGTCGATCTCGCCGCCCGCGACGAGGGCGTGCAGCTCCTCGACGGTGAGCGGGGGTGTGCGGTCTGCCACGGGAAGGGCCTCCTTCGGTCAGCCGGAAGCTATAAGGTATGTCTGCGAACCATTGCTTGGGAAGGGGGCACGGCGAGATGTCGCTGACGGATCCAGAGGGGTCGCACGACGAGCTGACTCCGGTCCTGCGGCCGGTGCGGGCGGGCAACGGCTTCGAGGAGGCGCTGGAGCAGATCCTCCAGGTGGTCCGGCTCGGCCTGGTCGCCGGCGGCGAACGACTGCCCGCCGAGCGGGAGCTGGCGGAGCGGCTCGGCATCAGCCGGGTCACGCTGCGCGAGGTGCTGAAGGTGCTCCAGGACCAGGGCCTGGTCGAGTCGCGGCGCGGCCGGTACGGCGGAACGTTCGTACGGGTGCGGACCGACGCCCCCGGCGAGGACGAGCTGCGCCGCCGTGTCACCGCCGTCGACATCGAGGACGTACTGCGCTTCCGCGAGGTGCTGGAGGTGGGCGCGGCCGGCCTGTGCGCCACCCACGGGCTCACCGACGACCAGGCCGACCGGCTGCGCGAGGCGCTCGCCCGCACCCACGACGCACCGCTCGCCGACTACCGCCGCCTGGACACGATGCTCCACCTCACCCTCGCGGAACTGTGCGGGTCCCCCTCCGTCACGGCCCAGTACGCGGCCGTACGCGCCACGGTCAACGACCTCCTCGACTGCATCCCCCTGCTGGTGCGCAACCTTGAGCACTCGCAGCGCCAGCACATCGCCCTCGTCGAGGCGGTGCTGGACGGGGACGCCGACGGCGCACGCGAGATGATGCGCGAGCACTGCGCGGGAACGGCGGCCCTGCTGCGCGGATTCCTGGCATAGCCCTGCGAGGGCTCACCCCAAAGGTTTTAATGTGACCCATTAAATGGGACCATGCGGATACGACCCAGGGGATACGAGGAGGCCAGCGTGGGCAGACCGCTGATCGGCGTGAGTACGTATCTGGAGTCCGGGGCTCGCTGGGGTGTGTGGGAGCTGGAGGCCGCGCTGCTGCCGGCCGGCTATCCGCGGCTCGTCCAGCGGGCGGGCGGCCTGGCCGCGATGCTCCCACCCGACGATCCGTCGCAGGCCGCCTCTACGGTGGCCCGGCTCGACGGGCTGGTGATCGCGGGCGGCCCCGATGTCGACCCGGCCCGCTACGACGCCGAGCGCTCCCCGCGCACCGGGCCGCCCGCCCTCGCCCGTGACGCCTGGGAACTCGCCCTCATCGAGGCGGCGTTGGCCTCCGCGACCCCGCTCCTCGGCATCTGCCGCGGCATGCAGCTGCTGAACGTGGCGCTCGGCGGCACGCTGGTCCAGCACATCGACGGTCATGTGAAGGACATCGGTGTCTTCGGCCACCACGACGTGACGCCCGTCCCCGGAACGCGCTACGCCGACGCCGTACCCGAGCCCACCTCCGTCCCCACCTACCACCACCAGGCGGCGGAGCGTCTCGGCGCGGGCCTGCTGCCCTCGGCGCACGCGGCGGACGGAACGGTGGAGGCGATCGAACTCCCCGGCTCCGCCTGGGTGCTGGGCGTCCAGTGGCACCCGGAGATGGGCGAGGACCTCCGGGTCATGCAGGCGTTGGTCCGAGCCGCCGCCCCAGCCTCGTCCTGAGCCACTCCAGGGCGGCGTCGCCCTGGGCGCGCTGGAAGGGGCGCAGGGTCGGCAGCCCCGGCGGCGCGGGCTGCCGGGACTGCCTGACGAAGTACCCGGCGAGGGCCGCCAATGTGGCTGTCACACCCTCAGGGTCGGCGTCCCGCCCCAACGGGTGGGCGGCGAACACCTCTTCGAGATCCGGGCCGCCCTGCGCGCGCACGCAGGGGAGCATCACCAGCAGGTCGAACCAGGGCGCGGCCCGCACGGCATGCGGCCAGTCGACGAACACTACACGGCCGTCCCCGGTGAGCAGCAGGTTGTCCGCCCGCAGGTCGGCGTGGGCGAGGGTGTCGCCGCTCGCGAAGTCCGCCCAGGGGGCGGCCAGTTCGGCCAGCTCATGGAGATGATCGGCGACCCGGGGATCAAGGTCCTCCCCGCCACCGCCCGCCTCGGCGAGCCGCCGCCAGCCGGCGAAGTCGTCCGCGAGGGCTTCCGCGACGGGCGGGGCGGCCACCGGGGACGGGGTGAGCGCGCGTCCGAGTCCCTCCACCGAGTCGAGCACGCGCCCCAACTCGTCCGTCTTCCACGGGACATGGGGCTGCCGTCCGTCGACGTCCTCGAAGACGAGGGCGACCCAGGTGCCGTCGTCGTACGAGCCGAGGAGACGGGGGGCGGGGACGGCTGCCGGCAGCGCGGCGGCGATCTCGGCCTCCGCGCGGTGTATCGCCGGACTCACGGGGTTCGCCTCGGCGCTCACCGCCTTCACGAAGGCCCGGCCGCCGGTCGTCGTCCGCACCCTTGCCGCGACGCCGGGCGAGAACCCGCCCACCTGCGTCGCCGCCTCCGCGACCGGCGCGCCGAGCACCTCCTCGACGGCGCCGCGCACCGGTTCGGGGAGGGCTTCCCACGGCGTACGGACGCCGGTGGCCGGCGGGGCTGATGCGCTCATGTCCCGCATCCTGCGGGTCGAACGCGGTCCACCGCCACCGGGTTTCCTGCCCGCGGCAGTGGTCTCCGGCCACCGGGGGTGGGTGGGCAAACCCCTCTCACCCCTCGTTTGAACGCTCACCCGGTGTGGGTGCCGGCCGGGGGTGGGTCACGCAGCCCGGCGTTCACGGGGTGCCGCTGCGCGCACCCGTGCCGCACGGATGGACGCCGCTACCCCCGGGTCAGGCTCAACAAGTCGCGCGCCGGTCCCGTAGGCCGGTGCCCCGTTGGCCAGACGGCGCGGAGGGCCCGGCGGAGGTGGGTGCCGGAGAGGGGGATGTTGACCAGGCGGTGGGCGGAGAGTTCCTCTCCGAGAGCCAGCTCGCTCAGGACGGCAGGACCCGCGCCACTGGCCGCAGAGGCCTTGACCGCCGTAGTCGACGAAAGCTCGATGAGCGGCCGTGCCAGACCCCCCAAGGCCGCCTCCAGCACCTGACGCGTACCCGACCCCTCCTCCCGCAGAATCAACGGCGTCGCCGCCAACTCCGCCGCGGCCAACGGCTTGCGGCGCCGCGCCCAGGGATGCCCCGGCGCCGTCACCACGATCAGCCGGTCGTGCGCGACGACCGCGGAGTCCAGCCCCGCCGGCACCGACAGCCCCTCCACGAATCCGAGATCCGCCTCACCGGCGAGCAGCCGCTCGGCGACGGCGGCGGAGTTGCCCGCAAGGAGCGACACCGCCGTGTCGGGCCGCTGCGCACGCAGCGCGATCAGCCAGCCCGGCAGCAGGTACTCCGCGATCGTCATGCTCGCAGCGACCCGCAGCCGCGAGTCCCGCCGGTCCCGCAGCGCCTGCGCCCCCACGTCGAACGCCTCGGCCGCCTCCACGACCCGCCGCGCCCAGTCCGTGACCAGAACCCCCGCGTCCGTGAGCCGAGAGCCGCGCGGAGAACGGTCGACGAGGGCGACGCCGAGCTGCCGTTCCATCGAGCGGATCCGGCTGCTGGCCGCCGGCTGGGTGATACCCGTCTCCCGGGCCGCCCGCCCCAGGCTCCCCAGCCGTGCCACCGCGAGCAACAGCTCCAGCGCACCCAGATCCGGCACCCGGTGCGCGAGCCCGCCCGCCTCCTCGGCCCTGCTACTCACGAACAGCTCCCCGTCCCTGCTCAGCCCAGCGATCAGCCCAGCCCATAAACCCAGCTTATGCCCCCATAGCGCCGCGCTCCCTGGTGGGCAGCCCGCCCCGCCGGGACGGTGGATACATGGTCACCGCAGCCCAGCCCCTCCCCCTCCCCGCAACCCGCCCGCACCCCCGGCAGCCCCGACACCCCCGCGCCACCGCCGTCCGGCACCTCGGCCCGAACTGGTACGCCCCGGTGATGGGCACCGCGATCGTGGCCACGGCGGGAGCGGGTCTCGCCGGCGGCGTCCCCGGCGGCCTCCCCGGCGGTGTCCCGGGCCTGCGGACGACCTGCACCACCGTCTGGGCCCTGTCCCTGGCCATGCTCCTCGCCGTCCTCATCGCCCGGACCCTGCACTGGATCCACCACCGCGACCAGGTCCGCGCCCACCTCCTCGACCCGTCGATGGCACCCTTCTACGGCTGCCTCTCCATGGCCCTGCTGGCAGTCGGCGGCGGCGCGATGACCCTGGGCCGGGACTGGATCGGCGTCCCGGCCGCGGTCACCCTCGACACCGTGCTGTTCGGCACCGGGACGGCCATCGGGCTGGTCGCCGCGGTGGCCGTGCCGTACCTGATGGTCGTCCGGCACCGGATCGAGCCCGGCCGGGCGACCCCGGTCTGGCTGCTGCCGCTCGTCGCCCCGATGGTCTCCGCCGCCCTGGGCCCCCTGCTCGTACCGCACCTCCCGGCCGGACAGCCGCGGGAGACCCTGCTGCTCGCCTGTCTCGCGATGTTCGGCATGAGCATCGTCGCGGTCCTCGTGGTGCTCCCGATGATCGTCGCCCGGCTCGTCACCGAGGGCCCGCTCCCGCTGGCACTCACCCCGGCGCTGTTCCTGGTCCTCGGCCCGCTCGGCCAGTCCACCACGGCGGCCGGCATGTTCGCGGACGTCGCCCCCGGCGTCGTACCGGCCCCGTACGCCCGGGGATTGGGCGTCCTGGCCGTCCTGTACGGCGTCCCCGTCATGGGGTTCGCCCTGCTCTGGCTGGCGCTGGCCGTCGCGATGACGCTGCGGGCGCGCCGCCGGGGCATGGGTTTCGCGATGACCTGGTGGGCGTTCACCTTCCCGGTGGGGACCTGCGTGAGCGGCGCCGCCGGGCTGGCCCGGCACACGGGAGTCGCGGCCTTCGGCGGCCTCGCGGTCGCGCTGTACGTACTACTGCTGGCCGCCTGGTCGGTGGCGGCCGTCCGCACGGCCCGCGGTCTGGTCAGCGGCGAGCTGCTCGCAGCGCCGCGCCGATGACCCGCGGGGCGTCCCCCAACGAGGGCCCGTACCAGGTGAGACGGCGTCCGTCGACGAGCGCGCAGGGCACGTTCTCGAACGCCTCGGGCCCGTCGTCGGCGGTGAAACGGTAGGGCTCGTCGGGCAGCACGACGAGGTCCGGGGCCGCGGCCCGCAGCTCCTCGACCGGAATCCTCGGATAGCGGTCGGCGTGCCGCGCGTACACGTTGTCCACGCCCAGCCGGGCCAGCACGTCACCGGCGAAGGTGTCCCGGCCGAGGACCATCCAGGGCCGCCGCCAGATCGGCACGACGGCGCTCCTGCGGAGCTCGGGGACCGGCAGCCGCGCCCACGCCTGCTCCGCCTCGTCCAGCCACCGCGGCCGGGCGCCGGCCCCGCAGGCGCGCAGCACCCGCGCCAGCTCCCGGAAGGCCTCCGGCACGTCGCGCACCTCGGTGACGAGCACCTCGATCCCGGCCGCACGCAGAGCCGCGAGGTCGGGCTCGCGGTTCTCCTCCTCGTTGGCGACGACCAGGTCGGGGGCGAGCCGCACGATCCGGTCGACGTCGGGGTTCTTGGTGCCGCCGATCCGTACGACGTCGAGGTCCACCGGATGGCTGCACCAGTCGGTCGCGCCGACCAGGGCGCCCGGCAGCGTCACGGCCACGGCCTCCGTCAGCGAGGGCACGAGCGAGACGATCCGCGGACCGGTACCGGGCAAGGGTCAGCGCCTGCCGAAGGCGTGCTGGTCCTCGACGGCGTCGATGTGGTCGGCGACCTCCACCACGACCACGCGGGTGTCCGGCACGGTCGCCCGCCAGCGGTGGCGCACTCCGCCGGTCAGGTACATCGTGTCGCCGCGCCCCAGCCGATGGGCGCGGCCCTCCGCCTCGACCTCCACGGCACCGTCGGCGACGTACATCAACTTGTCGTTGCGGTGCTGGAGTTCGCGGCTCTCTTCGTGGTCGCCGGTGAACTCCGTGGCGTGCAGCTGATGGTGACCGCGCACCAGAGGGCGCACCCTGGCGTCGGAAGCGGTGTGCGGCATGCACTCGGTGGCGTCGGCGCGGACGACGTCGACGCTGCACGCGGGGTCGGCGGCGGCGAGCAGTTCGACGGCGGTGGTGCCGAGCGCGTCCGCGACCCTCTCCAGGGAGCGCCGGCTGGGCCGAGCGCGTTCGTTCTCGACCTGGCTCAGGAAGGGGACCGACAGGCCGCTGCGTTCGGCCACGACGGCGAGGGTGAGCTCCAGTGCCCGGCGCCGCCGCCGGACGGCCGCGCCGACCCGAAGGGGCTGTTCTTTGTGGTCGCCCATCGCTCCGGCTCCCTCCTCTGTGTCGTCGGTCCACTGCCACGGCTCGCGTCCACCGGTACCTCGAACGAGCACCCCGGTGAGTACTTCGGACGAGTACTCCTGATGAGTTCTCTGCACCCTACGCATGTTCGGCAAACCGTTTCATGCACCCGTCACATCGCCGTCATATCGAAGGAGTGCGAGGGTCACCATTCTCGCCAGTGGAGGAGTTGGCCGGATCGTGCCGTGGGGCAGGGCGACGCAGCGAGGGGTGGGATACGCCGCCACGCGTATCCCACCCCTCGAACGACCGCTGTCGTACTACCGCGGAGTCATCCGGTCTGCTGCGGAGTCATCCGCTCCACCATCTCCGGGTGCTCCTTCAGCCACGCTGCCACGGATTCCTCCTCGTGGCCCTGGCCGCCCTGCTTGATCTCGCTCTCCAGGCTGCCGAGTTCGGCCTCGCTCATTCTGAAGTTCTTGATCCACTTCGTGAGCTGCGGGTACCGCCCGGGGAACGCCTTGTTGGAGATGGTGCGGATGGTGTTGCCCTCGCCGAACAGCTTCTTGTCGTCCGCGAGCTTGGTCAGCTTGTACTCGCTGTAGGCCCAGTGCGGGGACCACAGGACGACGGCGACCGGCTTCTTCTTGGCGTACGCGCGCTTCAGCTCGGCCAGCATCGCGGGCGTTGAACCGTCAACGACCTTGTACTCCTTGTCGAGGCCGTAGCCGGACAGCACCTTCTTCTTGAGGAGGTTCATCTCGCCGGTGCCCGGCTCGATGCCGATGATCCGCCCGTCGAAGGTGTCCGCCTTGCCCTTGAGGTCCTCGAGGGACTTGACGTCCTTGACGTACGACGGAACCGCGATCTCCAGCGAGGTTGGCCGGTACCAGGTGCCCAGGTCTCTCAGGTCGTTCTTGTTCTTGTCCCAGTAGTTCTGCTGGGCGTACGGCAGCCAGGCGTCGAAGTTGAGATCGAGGTCGCCGCTCGCGAGGCCGGTGTAGACCGGGCCGACGTCCATCTGCTTCAGGTTCAGCGTGTAGCCGCGCCGGGCAAGGACGTTCTTCCACAGGTAGGTGACGGCGACGTCCTCGTCCCAGGGGAACCAGGCGACGTCCAGCGGGCGCTTCGCCTCGGCGGCAGCGCCGGCGCTCTTGACCGGGGCCAGCTTGTCGAGGAGGCCAGGGTTCTTCTTCAGCCAGGTGCGCACGGCGTCCTGCTGCTTGCCCTTGCCCGCCTTGTTGATCTCCGCCTCGAGGCCGGTGAGCTGCGGCTCGGTCATCCTGAAGTTCTTGAGCCAGCCGCCGACGACCGGATTGTCCTGGGCGAAGCCCTTGCGGGAGAGGGTGTGCACGCCGTCGCCCTTGCCCCAGGCGCCCTTCGGGTCCTTGAGCTTCTTCAGCTTGTAGTCGCTGTACGCCCAGTGCGGCGACCAGAGCGTGACGACGAGGGGCTGCTTCTTGGCGTACGCGCGCTTCAGCTCGGCCAGCATCGCGGGCGTGGAGCTGTCGACGACCTTGTACTCCTTGTCGAGGCCGTACTCCTTGAGGACCTTGCTCTTGAGCATGGCCATCATTCCGGCGCTGGACTCGATGCCGGTGACCTTCCCGCCGAACTTCGACGCCTGGCCCTTGAGGTCCTCCAGGGAGTCGATGCCCTTCATGTACGCGGGCACCGTCAGTTCCAGGGACGTCGGGGCGAACCAGGAGCCCAGGTCGTCGAGCTGATCGCCGTACTTCTTCCAGTACTGCGCGTGGGTGGTCGGCAGCCAGGAGTCCGTCTGGAAGTCGATGTCGCCCGAGGCGAGCGAGGTGTACAGCGGGCCCGCCTCGAACTGCTTGGTGTCGACCTCGAAGCCGCGCTCCTGAAGGATCTCCTTCCACAGGAAGGTGGAGGCGATGCCCTCGTCCCACGGGATGTAGCCGATGGTGACCTTCTTGCCCTGGCCGACGTTCTCGGCGTCGGTGGCGGTGGCCGTGGAGGTCGTACCTCCGAAGACGCCCATGCCGCCGGCGACCAGGGCGAGGACGACCACGCCGACCACGGCCACGGCGGGCCGGGGGCGGTAGGACCAGATCTTCAGGCCCTGCGCGGCACGGAGTTTGGCGAGGGAGCGGCGGCCGAGCGGGGAGACCTGGGTGCCCAGGGCGCTGGTCATGCGGTCCAGGTAGATCGCCAGGATGACGATGGCGACGCCGGCCTCCGAGCCGAGGCCGACGTTGACCTGGCCGATGGCCTCGTTGACGGCGCCGCCCAGGCCGTCGGTGCCGACCATGCCCGCGATGGCGGCCATGGACAGGCTCAGCATGATGACCTGGTTGACGCCCGCCATGACGGTGGGCAGGGCCAGCGGCAGCTGGATGCGCAGCAGCGTGTCGCGGGGCGTGGTGCCGAACGCGTCGGCGGCCTCCACGAGTTCCTTGTCGACCTGCCGGATGCCCAGCTCGGTCATGCGGACGCCGGGGGCGATCGCGAAGATCAGGGTGGCGACGATGCCCGCGGGGGCGCCGGTGCCGAAGAACAGGATCGCCGGGATGAGGTAGATCATCGCGGGCAGCGTCTGCATGAAGTCCAGGACCGGGCGGACGATGCCGCTGACCCGGTCGGAACGCGCCGCCCAGATGCCCACGGGCACCGAGACGACGAGCGCGATGAGCGTCGCCACGAGGACGAGCGACAGGGTCATCATCGCGTCCTCCCACAGGTCGAGGGAGTCGATGAAGGCGAATCCGACGAAGGTGAGGACGCCGGCGGAGGTGCCGCGCAGCCAGAACGCGATGACGGCGAAGATGCCCGCCAGGAGAAGGGGTTCAGGGGCCTGGAGGACGGCCTCGATGCCGTCGTAGGTGCCCTGGAAGACGGTCTTGACGAAGTCGAAGAGCCACGACATGTGGGCGAGCAGCCAGTCGACCGCGTCGTTGACCCAGTCGCCGAAGGAGATCCTAGGCATCGGCCTTCACCACCTTGACGGACTTGCCGCGCGGGTTGTCGCAGGGTGCGGGCTCGCCCTGCTGGTCGCCGAGGAAGCCGACCAGTCGCTGCCGGGGCACCCGGCCGACCAGCTTGCGTTGTGCGTCGAGCACGGCGACCGGGTGCGTCACCCGGGCACTGATCGCGCACAGCTCCACGAAGGAGGTCTCGGGCGTCGCGGTCTCGCAGGCGCACGACACCTCGTCGCCCTGGACGGCGGTGTCCATCACGGCCTCCGCGGTCAGTACGCGGGAGCGGTCGACGTCCTGGGTGAAGGAGGCGACGTAGTCGTTCGCGGGGCGCACGAGGATGTCCTCGGCGGTGCCGGTCTGGACGATGCGGCCGTCGCGCATGACGGCGATCCGGTCGCCCAGGCGCATGGCCTCGTTGAGGTCGTGGGTGATGAAGACGATGGTCTTCTTGAGCTTGCGCTGCAGTTCGATCAGCTGGTCCTGCATGTCGCGGCGGATCAGCGGGTCGAGCGCGCTGAACGACTCGTCCATCAGCAGCAGTTCGGCGTCGGTGGCGAGCGCGCGGGCGAGACCGACGCGCTGCTGCATGCCGCCGGACAGCTCGTCGGGCCAGGACTTCTCCCAGCCGGCGAGCCCGGCGAGTTCGAGGGCGTGGGCGGCCCGCTCGTTGCGCTCGGCGCGGGGCACGCCCTGCACGCACAGGCCGTAGGCGGCGTTCTCCAGGACGCTGCGGTGCGGGAAGAGCGCGAAGTGCTGGAAGACCATGCTGATCTTCTTCGAGCGGACCTCGCGCAGCGCGCGGGCGCTGAGCCCGGTCAGGTCCTGGCCGTCGAAGCGAACGTGCCCGTCGGTGGGCTCCAGCAGTCCGTTGAGCATGCGCAGCAGCGTGGACTTGCCGGATCCGGACAGACCCATGACCACGAAGATCTGGCCGGGTTCGACCGTGAAGGACGCGTCGATCACCGCTGCGGTGGTGCCGTCGGCGCGCAGCTCCTCGCGGTCCGCTCCGGCCCTGAGCCGGCGCACCGCCTCGTCCGCCCGTCTTCCGAACACCTTGTACAGATGCTCTGCCTCAAGCCTGGATGACACGTCTACCTCTCGTCCGGACGGTTGAAAGCGCAACCGTCGTCGCTCAGGAGGCGGCACCTGCCCCCGCTTACCCGAAGCAAACGCGGAAGTGGCCCAGGTCACTGCCGGGTCTCGAGCCGCCTGGGGTGTCGGGGCGCGGCCGGTTCCGGGTCGCTGTCGGTGGCGTACGGCATGATGCGAAGGGTGACCAGACGCCTGATGCTGCTCGACACCGCCTCTCTGTACTTCCGTGCCTACTTCGGGGTTCCCGAATCGGTGAAGGCCCCGGACGGCACGCCCGTGAACGCCGTGCGCGGGCTGCTCGAATTCATCGACCGGCTGGTCAAGGACCACCGTCCGGACGACCTGGTGGCCTGCATGGACGCGGACTGGCGCCCCCAGTGGCGCGTCGACCTGATCCCCTCCTACAAGGCGCACCGGGTGGCCGAGGAGCGCGACCTCGGTCCGGACGAGGAGGAGGTGCCGGACACCCTGTCGCCGCAGGTGCCGGTGATCGAGGCGGTCCTCGACGCGCTCGGCATCGCGCGCGTGGGCGTGCCGCGGTACGAGGCGGACGACGTGATCGGCACCTTCGCGGGGCGCGCCACCGGCCCGGTCGACATCGTCACCGGCGACCGCGACCTCTACCAACTCGTGGACGACAAGCGGGAGATCCGCGTCCTGTATCCCCTCAAGGGCGTGGGCACCCTGCAGCTCACCGACGAGGCGTGGCTGCGCGAGAAGTACGGGGTGGACGGACCGGGTTACGCGGATCTGGCACTGCTGCGCGGCGACCCGAGCGACGGTCTGCCGGGCGTGCCCGGCATCGGCGAGAAGACGGCGGCCAAGCTGCTCGCCGAGTTCGGCGACGTGGCGGGCATCATGGCGGCGCTCGAGGACCCGAAGGCGAAGCTGACACCGTCGCAGCGCAAGCGGCTCGACGAGTCGCGGCCCTACGTCGCGGTGGCGCCCACGGTCGTCCGGGTCGCCGGTGACGTTCCGCTGCCGGATGTCGACACCGCGCTGCCGCACACGCCCCGCGATCCGGCCTCTCTGGATGAACTCGCGGCCCGCTGGGGCCTGGGCGGATCATTGCAGAGGTTGCTTTCGACTCTTCAGGTGTGAGGTGTTAACTGAGGGAAGGTGTTAACTTAGGTAAGCCTAAGCAAGTGAACTGGGAGGCCGTCATGGCAGAGCGTCCGGCACGCAGGACTCCGAAGCCGCACTCCGCGCGCGTCGTTCGCACCGAACGGCTCACGCCCCACATGCAGCGCGTGGTGCTGGGCGGCGACGGCCTTGCCGAGTTCACGGTGGGCACCTGCACCGACCACTACGTGAAACTCCTCTTCGGTCCCGAGGGCGTCGACTATCCCGAGCCCTTCGACATGCAGCGCATGCGCGAGGAGTTCCCGCGCGAGCAGTGGCCGGTGACCCGGACCTACACCGTGCGCGCCTGGAACCCCGAACTGCGTGAGCTGACGCTCGACTTCGTGGTACACGGCGACGAGGGTCTCGCCGGTCCGTGGGCGGTGCGCGTCCAACCGGGCGAGACCGTACGGTTCATGGGCCCGGGCGGCGCCTACGCGCCGGACGCGGCCGCCGACTGGCATCTGTTCGCCGGTGACGAGAGCGCGCTGCCCGCGATCGCCACCGCGCTGGAGTCCCTGCCTGACGGCGCCGTGGTCCGTGCCTTCATCGAGGTCTCCGGCCCCGAGGAGGAGCAGAAGATCGACTCCGACGCGGAGGTCGTCTGGCTGCATCGCGGGGAGCGCCCTCTCGGCCGGGCGCTCGTCGAGGCCGTCCGCGCGCTGGAGTTCCCTCAGGGCCGCGTGCACGCGTTCGTGCACGGCGAGGCGGCCTTCGTGAAGGAGCTGCGCAAACTGCTGCGGGTCGAGCGCGCGATCCCGCGTGAGGACCTCTCGATCTCCGGCTACTGGCGCCTGGGCCACAACGAGGACGGCTGGCAGGCGTCGAAGCGGGAGTGGAACGCGCAGGTGGAGGCGGAGCAGGAGAAGGCCTCACCGACCGCCTGAGCCGAGCTCGGCAGGCTCTGCCGGCGCGGACCGCGATCGAGGAGGCTTCCGAGGCGGTCGCGGCCTCGTACGCTTGATCGTGATGAGACGAAAGCCCCGGATTCCGCCCTCGCCCCTGCCGCAGCGCCGCGGGGTGGATCCTGTGCGCATCAAACTGCCGCAGGGCGAAGCGTGGGCCACCGTGCGGGAGCATCTGGTGGACCGGCTCGCTGGGGCGGGCCCCGGGGTCGTCGACGGGATGCTCGACGCGGGAGAGTTCGTCGGGGCCGACGGACAGGCGGTGACCGCCGACACGGCGTACGTACCGGGCATGCTCGTGTGGTTCCACCGGGAGCTGCCCGACGAGGAGCGCGTGCCCTTCGCCATCGACGTCGTGTACCGCGACGAGCACATCGTGGTCGCCGACAAGCCGCACTTCCTCGCCACCACCCCGCGCGGCAGCCATGTCGCCGAGACCGCCCTCGCCCGGCTGCGGCGGGAGCTGGACCTCCCGGCGCTCGGGGCCGCGCACCGGCTCGACCGGCTCACGGCCGGGCTGGTGCTGTTCACCGTACGACCGCAGGAGCGGGGCGCGTACCAGTCGCTCTTCCGCGACAAGCTGGTGCGCAAGGAGTACGAGGCGGTGGCCCCGTACGACGCGGGGCTGGTGCTGCCGCGCACGGTGCGCAGCCGGATCCTCAAGGAGCGCGGGGTGATGGCCGCCCAGGAGGTCGAGGGCGAGCCGAACGCCGTGAGCACGGTCGAGCTGCTGGAGCGGCGGGCCCGGCGCGGGCTCTACCGGTTGACGCCCGGCACCGGCCAGACCCATCAACTGCGCGTGCACATGAGCGCGTTGGGCGTGCCCCTGCTCGGCGATCCGCTCTACCCGGTGGTGACCGGCCCCGTGCCGGCCGGTGACTTCCGGCGCCCCCTCCAACTGCTGGCGCGGGGGCTGGAGTTCACCGATCCGGTCACGGGGCGGGAGCACCGGTTCCGCAGTGCGCGGGTGCTCGCGGCCTGGTCGTCGTACGAGGAGTGGGCCGAGTAGTCACCCGCCAGGCCCACTCCGCGCAGGGCCCGGCAGGCTCAGTAGCCCCGCCACCAGCGCAGGAAGCGCTGCCAGGCGCCCAGTCGGTGCGCGGGCTCCGGGGCCGGCATGTGCCGGTCCGCCGCCGCGGGTTGCGGCGCGGGAGCCGTGGGCTGCGGCTGCGGGGTCGAGACGTGCCAGTCCGTGCGCTGCTGGGGCATCGGGCGCATGCCGGGCTGCTGCATGACGTCCTGCGGCTGGTTCGGCGCGAACCGGACCGGCAGCTCCACCAGGTGGCGTGAGGACATCGATGCCCGCCAGCGCAACTCGTCCTCCTTGCAGGCGAGTTGGACGTCGGGAAGCCGCATCAGCAGGGCGTCCACGCCGACGTCGGCGATGGCGCGGCCGATGTCCTGACCGGGGCACTCGTGCGGGCCGCCGCCGAACGCGAGGTGCGAGCGGTTGCCCTGCATGTCGGCCTTGAGGTCGGGACGCACCCGCGGGTCGACGTTGCCCGGCGCGATGCCGAAGAGCAGCCCGTCGCCCTTGCGGATGCGCCGGCCGCCCAACTCCGTGTCCTGCTTGGCGAAGTAGCCGAGGACCGCGCTGAAGGGCGGCTCGTCCCACAGGGACTGCTCGACCGCCTCGGGCACCGTCATCTGGCCGCCGCTGAGCTGGGCCCGGAAGCGCGGGTCGGTGAGGACCATGCGCAGGACGTTGGCGATCAGGTTGGCGGTGGCCTCGTACGCGGCGAGCAGCACGAGCCACAGGTGCTGGGTGACCTCCTGGTCGGTCAGACCCGCCGGGTGGGTGATGAGCTGACTGGTGAAGTCCTCCTCGGGATGGGCCCGGCGGCGGGCAGTGAGCTGGGTGAGGACGCCGTTGACGTACTCGTTGCTGGCGATCGCGGTCTCGGTGCCCTTGAGCAGGTCGCGGGTGGCCTGCACCATGCGGTCGTTGTACTCCTCGGGCATACCGAGGATCTCGCACAGCACGGCCATCGGGAGGTGCTCGGCGAACTGGCCGACCAGGTCGGCGCGGCCCTCCTCGCAGAAGCGGTTGACGAGCCGCTGCGTGGCGCGGTTGATGTGGCGGCGCACTCCGCGGTGGTCGATGGTCGACATGGCGCCGGTGACGGCGCCGCGCAGCCGCAGGTGCTCGTCGCCCTCGGCGTAGGAGCAGATGGGCTGCCAGGCGATGTGCGGGGCCAGCGGGTGGTCGGGGCCCGCCGAACCGTCCTGCACGGCGGTCCACAGCCGGCTGTCGCGCGCGTACTGCGAGGGGGTGGACACCAGGTGCAGGTTCTCCGCGTGGCCGAGCACCACCCAGATGGGCACGTCGTTGTGGAGCAGCACGGGGGCCACGTTCCCGTGTTCGGCGCGGAGTTTCTCGTACAGCGCTCCCAGGTCGTCCGCCTCAGGGCCGTAGAGCCGGTGCAGCCCGCCGGGTCCGAGGTCGTGGGCGGGGCAGCCGGGCGGCGGGCCGAGCACGGAGTCGTCGGTCCCGGCCGGGAAAGAGGGTTCAGGCGTCACGGTGATCGCTCCGAAAACTGATCTGGATCCGGTGTCTTGGGGAGAGGTCTGCGGTGCGTACGGGTGTCAGGCGGGCGTCGAGGTCATCGCGAGGGAGTGCAGGAAGCGCATCAGCGTCATCAGGACGTCCCGGCTGGAGGCCCGGCGGCGGGCGTCGCACTTGATGATCGGGATGTCGTCCGCCAGGTCGAGCGCGGCCCGCAGGTCCTCGATGGGATAGCCGGGGGCGTCCGGGAAGTCGTTTATGGCGATGACGAACGGCACCCCGCGCTCCTCCAGGCGGCCGATCACGTCGAAGCTGACCTCCAGGCGGCGGGTGTCGACCAGGACGACCGCGCCGAGGGCGCCCTCGAACAGGCCGTTCCACAGGAACCAGAAGCGTTCCTGACCGGGGGTGCCGAAGAGGTAGAGCACCAGCTGTTCCGTGATGCTGATGCGCCCGAAATCCATGGCCACGGTGGTGGCCGTCTTGGTGTCCGAGCCGTAGTTGTCGTCGACTCCGACGCCGGCCTGCGTCATGGTCTCCTCGGTGGTCAGCGGCTTGATCTCGCTGACAGCGCCCACCATGGTCGTCTTGCCGACCCCGAAACCGCCCACGATCACGATCTTCACGGCGGCGGTGGCCGTGTGCGGAAGATGGTCCTCGGCGCGAGGACCCGTGATGGTGTCAGAGCTTTTGAAGTCCATGCATCACCGCTTCGAGGAGGGAACGGTCGGGGAGCGCCTGGCGGACGATCGGGGCGCGCGCCTGGACCAGTTCGGCCGCCAGCAGCTCGGTGAGCAGGACGGTCACCACGCTGAACGGCAGGTTGAGATAGGCCGAGAGCTCGGCCACGGACAGGGGGGCCGTGCAGAGCCGGAGCAGCGCCGACTGCTCCGGCTGGGCGGTGGGCGGCGACACGTCGGCGCGCGCCACGATTAACGTCACCAGGTCGAGAGCGGCCCGGTCGCCGTCCTCGACTCCGCCCGTGATGGTGTAGAGGCGTTCGGGGTTCTTCCCGGGTTTGGCCTCTTTGCCGTCGTCGCCGTCTTCGGCGTTGCCGGTCTTGCCGGGAGGCTCCGGGGGTTCTTCCTTGGGGTAGCGCCGCTGGCGTCGCGGAGGAGTCATACGGTCTGCCCGTTGCGTCGGGGCGGACTCGTCAGATGGGCGCCGATCCGGACGACGAGGTCGCGCATCCGGTTGCTCATCATCCCCGCCTCCGCGCTCATGTTGGCGAGCACCGCGAGATAGGCGTTGGGACCCGCCGCCATCAGGTAGAAGTAGCCGCCGTTGATCTCGATGATCACCATGCGCATCCGGCCGTCGCTGTTGGGGAGTTCACCCGCCACGGCCCCGGCCAGGCTCTGCAGACCCGCGCAGGCGGCGGCGACGCGGTCGGCCTGGTCGGGGTCGCCGCCGTAGCGGGCGATGCGCAGTCCGTCGGCGGAGAGCACCACGATCTGCTGGATGCCCGCGACGCCGTCGGCGAGCTCCTTGAGCATCCAGTCGAAGTTGGCTCGCTGCTGGATCACTTGAGGTCCCCCTCGTCATCGGCCTCCAGGTGGGCCGGCTGGATGTTCGGGTCGGCGAGGGCCGGGTCCGGATCGCCCTTGAGCCCGTTCATGAACGCCTCGACCCACAGGCCGGGTTCGGGCTCCTTCTCCTCCGGGGCGGGCTGCGCCCAGGAGGGCGCCGCGGCCGCCGCGGCCTCTGCGGCCGCCTCCGCGGCGCGGGCCTCGGCGATGCGCTGGCTGAGGGGGACCGTGACCCTGCTGCGGCGCTGCGGAAGGCCGTTGGCCGTCCACTCGGTGACCTCCGGAACGTCGTCCTCCATCGATGCGCCGTTCGGAGCGGGGATGCGCGGGCCGGTTGTCGGGCGGCGCTTCTTGGGCTTGCGTGCGGGACCCTCGACCCCGCCGGTGTCCAGGGTCGGCCTGGAGGCCGCGCCGATGCCGTGGGCGGCGCCGACCGCGGGCTCGTTGGTGAGCATGTCGTGCGGCACGACGAGGATGGCGCGCACACCGCCGTAGGCGGACTGGCGCAGCGACACCTGCATGTTGAACATCTGCGAGAGACGGCCCACGACGGCCATGCCGAGTCGCGGGGCCTCCCCGAGGACGTTGAGGTCGACGCCCTGCTGGGCCTGCAGCAGCAGGTTCTCGGCGCGGGCGCGGGCCTCCTCGCTGAGGCTGACGCCGCCGTCCTCGATCTCGATGGCGATGCCGGTCTGCACCTCGACGGCGGTGACGTGCACCTTGGTGTGCGGCGGCGAGTAGCGGGTGGCGTTGTCGAGGAGTTCGGCGGCGGCATGGATCAGCGGCTCGACCGATCCACCCCTGACGGCGATGTCGGCGATCGAGTGGAGCTCGATACGGCGGTACTCCAGGATGCGCGACATGGCGCCGCGCAGCACGCTGAACAGCGTGACGGGCTCGGGCCACTGGCGGACCGGACGACCGCCGCCGAGTACGGCGATGGAGTCGGCGAGACGGCCGATCAGCGCGGTGCCGTGGTCGATGCGCAGCAGGTCGTCGAAGACCTCGGGGTTACGCCCGTGGTCCTCCTCCATCTCGCGGAGTTCGTTGTTCTGCTGGTGGACGATCGCCTGGACGCGCCGGGCGATGTTGACGAAGGAACGCTGCGCGGCGTCGCGCATCGACTCCTCGCGGTCGATGATGCGCAGCACGGTGCGCAGCAGATCGCGCTGCGATCGCGGGAGTTCGCGGTTGACGGGGTCGCCGTCGATGAAGGTGCGAATCACCTCCGCGGGGGAATCTCCGCCGCGCAGCTGCTGCAGTGCGCCGGGCAGGAGATCGCTGCCGAGGCGCACGATCTGCTGGTCGTGGGCGGCGATGCGCTGTTCCAAGTACGCGGTCCGGCGCGCGAGTTCGGCGCGCGCGTCGCGGGCGATGCGGCCGCGGCGCACGGCTTCGGCCGCGCTCGCGAGCACAAGGAGCATCGCGACGGCGCCGCACCAGCCGACGGCGATCCGGGCGGGCTCCGTCACTACGGCGACGGCGGCTCCGGTCGCCGCGGCCATCACTATGGCCGGCAGCAACAGCAAGCGCGCGTAGGGAAGTTCACGGCCAGCGGGAGGCGATTGAACACTCACCATGTATGCCCTCTGAGACAGGTCGGCTTGGGGGTCGGGGGGGTTTGTGGGGGAATCATCACGGTTCAAACTGAATCTTCGGAACTTTTGGGAACAAGCGCCCGAATACATCTCAACTCGGTGCGCTGCGGGCGAGCTTAGTCCGACCGGATCATCGCTGTGTCATATTCAGCAAGCACCTGAAATCACCCACGCGACAGGAGTACTCTCGGCTCCATTTACACGCTCAGGCTTCATTCGCACACGGTGCGTGACGGCGTACGGGCATGCGAAAAAGCCCGGAACGACCGCGGGAAAGGGGCCCCGGAGCGGGGCCGGCCGGGCCGGACCGGACATCGGCAGGTGGGGGTACGGCTCCCGCGCCGGCCGGTCACCTCAGATAGGCACGGCGGTCACGCAGAGGGAGCCGGGGACGGTGCCGCCGGGGTCGTACTGGAGGCCGGCGGCAGTACTGCCGCCGGCCTCTCAGTCGCTCAGCCCACCGACGAGTAGGCCACCACTCCGCGCAGCAGTCCGTCGACCGCCTTGCGTGCGTTCTTCGCGACGGTCGAGCTCTCACCGCCGGAGACGGGGGCGGCCGCGGAGATCTGCCCGAGCACATCGATGACCTGCTTGCACCAGCGCACGAAGTCACCGGCAGGCATCTCGGCCTCGCGCAGCACCTCGTCGAGACCCTTGCCGGACGCCCACTGGTACGCGGCCCAGGCGAAGCCGAGGTCCGGCTCGCGCTGGCCCACACCTTCGGACTGGGTGATCCGGAAGTCCTCCTCCAGGGCGTCGAGCCGGCCCCAGATGCGGACCATCTCGCCGAGCGCAGCCTTGGCCTTGCCCGAGGGCAGCTTCGGTGCCATCGCGTCGTCGCCGACCCGGGCCTCGTACACCAACGCCGAGACACAGGCCGCCAGTTCCGCCGGGGCGAGTCCTTCCCAGACCCCGGCGCGCAGGCATTCGCTGGCGAGCAGGTCGAGTTCGCCGTACAGCCGGGCGAGCCGCTTGCCGTGCTCGGTGACGTCGTTGCCCCGCAGGTAGTCCAGCTCGGTCAGGAGCGCGACGATGCGGTCGAAGGTGCGGGCGATGGTGTTCGTCCGGCCCTCGATGCGGTGCTCCAGCTGCGAGGTGTCCCGCTTGAGCCGGTAGTAGCGCTCGGCCCAACGGGCATGGTCCTCGCGGTCGTTGCACCCGTGGCAGGGGTGGGCGCGCAGGTCCGCGCGCAGCCGGGCGATCTCACGGTCGTCGGCCGCGGCCGCGCGGCCCCTGCGGTGGCGGTCCGGGACGATGTGCCCGGCCTTGGTCCTGAGCGCCGACGCCAGATCCCGACGGGACTGCGGGGAGCGCGGGTTGAAGGACTTCGGGATGCGCATCCGCTCCAGCGCCTCGACGGGCACCGGGAAGTCGATCGACGCGAGCCGCTTGACCTGACGCTCGGCGGTGAGCACCAGCGGGCGCGGCCCGTCGTGCTGTTCGAAGCCCCGGTGGCCGTTGGACCGGCCGGCGGGCAGCCCCGGGTCAAGGACCAGAGCCAGCCCCGCGTACTTGCCGGTCGGGACGTGGATGACATCGCCCGGCTTGAGCTTCTCCAGCGCGACGGCCGCCTCGGCCCTGCGCTGCGACGCCCCCTGCTTGGCGAGCTCCGTCTCGCGGTCCTTGAGTTCGCGGCGCAGCCGTGCGTACTCCTCGAAGTCGCCGAGGTGGCAGGTCATCGACTCCTTGTAGCCGTCGAGCCCCTCCTCGTTGCGCTGCACCTGCCGGGAGATCCCGACGACCGACTTGTCGGCCTGGAACTGCGCGAAGGACGTCTCCAGCAGCTCACGCGAGCGGTGCCGGCCGAACTGCTCGACCAGGTTCACGGCCATGTTGTACGACGGCTTGAAGCTGGAGCGCAGCGGATAGGTGCGGGTGCCTGCGAGTCCGGCCAGGTGGTCGGGGCTGATGCCGCGCTGCCACAGCACGACGGCGTGGCCCTCGACATCGATGCCGCGGCGGCCGGCACGGCCGGTGAGCTGTGTGTACTCGCCGGGGGTGATGTCGGCGTGCTGCTCGCCGTTCCACTTGACGAGCTTCTCCAGCACCACCGAGCGGGCGGGCATGTTGATGCCCAGCGCCAGCGTCTCCGTCGCGAACACGGCCTTGACCAGGCCGCGGACGAACAGTTCCTCGACGATCTCCTTGAACGTCGGCAGCATGCCCGCGTGGTGGGCCGCGATGCCGCGCTCCAGGCCCTCCAGGAACTCGTAGTACCCAAGGACGTGCAGGTCCTCGGTGGGGATGGACGCCGTGCGCTCCTCGACGAGTTCACGCACCCGCACCCGCGCCTCGTCGTCGTTCAGCCGAAGGCCGGCGTACAGGCACTGCTGGACGGCCGCCTCGCAGGCGGCGCGGCTGAAGATGAACGTGATGGCGGGGAGCAGCCCCTCGGCGTCCAGCCGTTCGATGACCTCGGGACGGCTCGGCGTCCACACGCGCGAGCGCTGTCGACGCTCGCGCTCGCGGTCCGCCTCGCGCATCGCGCGGCCCCGTCTGCGGTCCTGGTACGAGGGACGGCTGGCCTCCATGCGCGCCAGGCGCGTGAGGTCGGGGTTGACGGCCTTCTTCTGGCCCTCGCCCTCCTCGAAGAGGTCGTACATCCGACGTCCGGCGAGCACGTGCTGGAACAGCGGCACGGGCCGGTGCTCGGAGACGATCACCTGGGTGTCGCCGCGCACGGTGTCCAGCCAGTCGCCGAACTCCTCGGCGTTCGACACGGTCGCCGAGAGCGAGACCAGGGTCACCGACTCGGGAAGGTGGATGATCACCTCTTCCCAGACGGCTCCGCGGAAGCGGTCGGAGAGGTAGTGCACCTCGTCCATGACCACGTAGCCGAGGCCGAGAAGGGTCCCCGAGCCCGCGTACAGCATGTTCCGCAGGACTTCGGTGGTCATCACGACCACCGGAGCCTCGGAGTTGACGCTGTTGTCGCCGGTGAGCAGGCCGACCTTGTCCGCGCCGTAGCGACGGCACAGGTCGGCGTACTTCTGGTTCGACAGCGCCTTGATGGGTGTCGTGTAGAAGCACTTCTTGCCCTGCTGGAGGGCGAGGTGGACGGCGAACTCGCCGACGATCGTCTTGCCCGAGCCGGTGGGCGCGGCCACCAGGACGCCCTTGCCCCCTTCAAGAGCTTCACAGGCCTCGATCTGGAAGGGGTCGAGGCCGAAGTCGTACATCTCGCGGAAGGGGGCGAGCGCGGTGGCCTGCTCGGCAGCGCGCTTACGTGCTGCCGCATACCGCTCGGCCGGTGAGAGGTCCTCTGTCATCGTGCTTTCGAGACTACCGGCAGCCACTGACAACAGGACGATCAATATCCGGATCACGGACATGGATCACCATCGCGGATCACCGGCACGACGGAGGGGCCGGACGGATGTCCGTCCAGCCCCTCGCACAGGTCGTATCAGGATCAGGTGAAGTCGTCGTACCCGTTCACCCGGCCCGAGGACGCGCCCTCGGTGTTCCCGCTCCCCTGCTCTGGCAGGGCCTTCGACGCCGACACGGTCTCGACCTCGCCGATCGCCTCCGGCGTGAGATCAAGATCGGACGCTTCGTCGTCGTCCAGGTCGGCGTCCGGATTGCGTCGGTTGCGCCTCTTGTCGTTGAGCATCGACACGCCGACCGCGATGAAGTACAGGATCACGATGGGTCCGGCGAGCGCGATCATGCCGAACGGGTCGGTGGTGGGGGTCGCCACGGCACCGAAGATGAAGACGCCCATGACGACACCGCGCCACCAGCCGGCCATCCTGCGCCCGGTCACCATGCCGGTGAAGTTCAGCATGACCAGGATCAGGGGCAGTTCGAAGGCTCCGCCGAAGATCAACACCATCCGGACGACGAAGTCCAGGATCTTGTCCATCGGCAGGATGTTCGCCGAGCCGTCGGGCGTGATGCCCAGCAGGACGCGCATGCTGATCGGCAGAATCGTGTAGGCGAGCGCGGCACCGCCGAAGAAGAGCGGCACGGCCGCGGCCACGAAGGCGTACGTGTATTTCCGCTCGCTCTTGTGGAGCCCGGGCGCGATGAACGCCCACAGCTGGTAGAGCCAGATCGGGCTGGAGAGGACCACACCCGCCATGACGCTGACCTTCACCGTGGTGGTGAAGGGGGAGAGCAGGTCGGTGTACGCGATGACGGCGCAGGAACCGCCGGTCGCCTCGCCCAGGCCCTTGGTGCAGCGCGGCACCGGATCGGTGAGGAACTCCATCAGTTCCTGGCTGTAGAAGGCAGCCACGATGGAGACGACCGTGATCGCCAACATGCCCTTCGCGAGCCGGTTGCGGAGCTCGCGAAGGTGGTCCACGAGAGGCATCCGCCCCTCGGGATCCTTCTCTTTCCTTCGGGCAGGCTTGAGCAACCTACGTCCTCGTCCTAGAGAGTCGGGCCGATCTCCGGCGACCCGGCTGGGGTTAGCGCTGCGTCGTACGGTCGGTCGGCTCGGTCACCGGGCGCGAGCTGGTCACGTCTCCGGGAGCGGCCTGGATGGTGCGCTGGGCAGCAGCCTGCTCGGCGTCGGTCGGAGGACCGGCGGCGGCGTCCTTGCTGTCGTCGGCCTTCATGGCCTTGGCCTCGCTCTTGAGGATGCGAGCGGACTTGCCGAGGGAACGCGCCATGTCAGGAAGCTTCTTGGCTCCGAACAGCAGCACGACGATGACGAGAATGAGAATGATCTCGGTGGGGCCGAGCCTACCCATAGCTGTATACCTTCTTCACCGAGGCGACAGGAGTCTGGTGCTTGGCCGTCGGGCTGAAACATCCGACCACCGCGCTTGGCAGCGATCGTAACCCGCGGGAGTAAACGTGAGGCAATGCCCTTGCATACTCCCTGTAGCGACCCGCGCCTCGCTCTTCGGGCCGCTTCAGCAGCGTACCTGCCGATACCGACAAGATGACAGGGCGAAGTCGCCCACAGCACACCGGGCGCAGCACTCACAGGTCGCCCGGAAGGCACTCACAGCGCATCCACGGTCGCGTCCACCGACCGGGCGGCGCCCGTGGACGCCCGCTCCAGGTCGTCGGCGGCCCGGTTGATACGGCTCGCGGAGTCCGCCACCTGCTTGCCGAGACGCTCCGCCTCCAGGAAGACACGGACGGCGAGCACGCCGAGGACGGCGATTCCCAGAAATCCCACGGCGATCGCGAGCATCGGCCAGAACATGTCGCCGAGCCTAGACGGTGGGGTGCAGCCGCAGGGTCCGCACCCCGCCTCCGGTGAGCAGTTCGACGATGCGCTCGCCGGCGGGCTTGCGGACGGCGGCACCGCATTCGGGGCAGGTGAAGGAGTAGAAGGTGGTGCGGCTGGAGGCGCCGATGGCCAGGCGCAGCGCACTCGCGGAGAGCTCCAGGCGGGCCCGGCAGTCGGGACAGGCGGCCTTGAACACCACGGGAATCACCCTCGTCATTCCAGCGAACGCGGACTTGACCGAAATCTCCGGCATACCAGACATCACCGACCTGCTCAAAGCCCTCGCTCCTGCCTGTCGTACGACTCGTCCTGAACTCCGAGAGGTGCGTGCGGGCCGTGCTCACCGTCGTAGGCCGCGAGCGCCTCGCGAGCCGCCTGGCGGGCACTGTCCGCGACATCCTGCGGCGACACGATCCGGCCGTCGCGGCCCAGCCGCAGCGCGAGCCGGCGCAGCGAGGCCGGGTCGGGCGCACGCAGCGTGATCCGCAGGCCACCGTCGGGCAGCTCCTCGGCACTGTCGTGCGGGTAGTACTCGGCGACCCAGCGGCCGCCGGGGGCGACCTCGACGACCACCTCGGGGTCCTCGGCCGCGGGCTGCACCAGCCCTTCGGAGAGGTCCCGGAGCTCGACCTCGGGCGGCGCGGACGGCTCGTCGAGGATGCGGATCTCGGCCACCCGGTCGAGGCGGAAGGTGCGGCGCGCCTCGGAGCGGCGGCACCAGGCCTCCACATACGTGTGGCCGACGCTGACCAGGCGGATGGGGTCGATCTCGCGCTCGGTGAGCTCGTCACGGGCGGGCGAGTAGTAGCGGATCCACAGCCGGCGCCGCTCGGAGATCGCCCGGTCGACGTCGGCGAAGACACCGCCCTCGGACTCGAAGGTCACCGACAGACGTGCGCTGGCCCCCGCCGCCTCGCCGGAGGCAGCCTCCACTTTGGCGGTGGCGCGCAGCAGCGCCTGCCGGTCGCCCTCACGCAGACCGGGCAGCGTGGACACCGCGCGGGCGGCCACCAGCAGCGCGGTCGCCTCGTCGGCGGCGATGCGCAGCGGCTCGGCGACGTCGTCCGGGTTGTGCCACCAGATCCGCTCGCCGTCGGTGTCGATGTCGAGGAGGTCCCCGCCGCGGAAGCTGGTGCCGCACAGGGGCAGCACGTCCAGGTCGGAGATCAGCTCGTCCTCGGTGATGCCGAAGGCGCGGGCCACGTCGCCGACGCGCGCGCCGGGGCGCTCGCGCAGATACGTCACCAGGGACAGCATCCGCCGGGTCTGGTCGATGGCACTGGTGGGCCTGGCCGGTTTTCCTGCCACTGTCCTACGTTCCCCCTCAGCCCTTGGCCACGGCGCGCAGCCGGTCCACGACGTCGGCCCGCAGCTCGGCGGGCTCCAGGACCACCACGTCGGGTCCGAACTCGACGAGCCAGGCGTCCAGCCCGTGCCCGTACGGAATCTCCAACTCGTCCCACCCGTCGCCCAGTTCCCGTACGGAGGCGGCCTTGGCGCGCAGCGGGTAGCCCGCTCCCGTGCGCAGCCGGATCAGCGCGGAGCGGTCGGCGTTCTCCCCCGCCCAGCTCGCCACCGTCTCACGCACGGTGACGACGTCGGGCACCTCGGCGGTGTAGCGGCCGGAGCGGGTGCGGACCTTGCCGGTGATCCGGGAGAGCCGGAACACCCGCTCGGCACTGCGGTCACGGTCCCAGCCGGCCAGGTACCAGTGGCCGCGCCAGCATTCCAGGGCCCAGGGCTCCACGCTGCGGGGCTCGGGCTGGGCGGCGTTGGCCTTGCGGTAGTCGAAGAGGACCGGGCGGCGGTCGCGGCAGGCCAGCATCAGCGGCTCGAAGGCCGCCTCGTGCACGGGGATGCGCGGTTCCAGGGCGCCGTGCGACTCGTACGGGTCGACGTCCTCGGGAAGTCCCGCGGCGCGCAGCTTCTGCAGGGCGCCGCTCGCCGCGCCCGCGAGGCGGGCCTGCTGCCAGACCTTCGCGGCCAGCCCGAGGGCGGCCGCTTCCTCGGCGTCGAGGGTGATGGGCGGCAGCCGGTTGCTGTCACGGCGGGCCATGTAGCCGACTTCGCCGTCGAGGTTCTCCACCGTCTCGATGACCAGGCCGAGTTCACGCAGATCGTCCTTGTCGCGCTCGAACATCCGGTTGAAGGAGTCGTCCGAGCCCGCTTCCAGATAGGCCTCGATGGACTCGCGCAACTCGCGCTTGCTGAGCGGCCGCCGTGTCCCGAGCAGACACAGCGCCAGGTTCATCAGCCGCTCGGCCTTGGCAATGGCCATCGACGCCCTTCCTATGGTGCTTCCGACCGATGACCGTACCGCTCCGTGGTGTCGCGGCAAAAGCCGAGGGCCCATGCCCGGACAGGCATGGGCCCCAGGTGATCGGGACCGATCGGATCACGTACACAACTCGTACGACGATCACGCGGATCGGACGCCGACCGATCCTCGTACGACGATCAGACCGCGATCAGGTCGACGACGAAGATCAGGGTCTCGCCGGGCTTGATCGCCGGGGTGGGGCTCTGGTTGCCGTAGGCGAGGTGCGCCGGAATGGTCAGCTGGCGACGGCCGCCGACCTTCATCCCCTGCACGCCCTTGTCCCAGCCCTTGATGACGCGGCCGCCGCCCAGCGGGAAGCGGAAGGGGGTCCCACGGTTCCAGCTGGCGTCGAACTCCTCGCCGGTGCTGAAGGCGACGCCCACGTAGTGGACGCTCACGTTCTGGCCGGAGACCGCTTCGGCGCCGTCGCCCTCCCAGATGTCCTTGATCTCGAGGTCCGCCGGGGGCTCGCCGCCCGGGAAGTCGATCTCGGGCTTCTCGATGCTCACGTTTCTGGCTCCTGCTTGTTTGCGTAAAGGCCTTGAGGCAAGACAGACAGTCTCACATCCCCGGAAGGGTTACATCTTCGCCAGGATGTCGACCGTGAAGACGAGGGTGGAGTCCTTCTTGATGCCGCTGCCGCTCGGCGGGCTGTCTCCGTAGCCCAGGCTCGGCGGAACGACGATGAGCACGCGGCTGCCCACCTTCTTCCCGGTCAGACCCTGCGACCAGCCCTTGACGACCTGCTGCAGCGAGAACGACGTCAGCGCGGCCCTCTTGTACGTCGAGTCGAACTCCTTGCCGCCGTCCCACAGCACACCCTTGTACTGCACGAGGACGGTGCTGTCCGCCTTGACCTCGTCGCCGTCGCCCTCGATGACGTAGTTCGCCACGAGCTTCTTCGGGGCGTCCGTCTTCGGGATGTCGACGGCAGGGGCCTTGCCGTCGGTGTTCGTGCCCACCTTCGGCAGGGCGGCGTCGCTCTGGGCGACGTTCTTGCCCTTTGCGGAGCTCTTGGCGTTGAAGGTGTTGTCGATGTCGACGACGAACACCAGCGTGTCGGTGCCCTTGATGCCCGCCTGCGCGTTGCCCTCCTTGCCGTAGCCCCAGGTCGGCGGGACGGCCATCTGGACGCGGCTGCCGGTCTTCTTGCCCGTCAGGGCGTAGCGCCAGCCGTCGATGATCTGGCCCTGGGCCAGCGGGATGAAGAGGGCTGTCTTGCGGTCGTAGGAGTTGTCGAAGACCTTCGCCGTGCTCCAGATCTGGCCCAGGTAGTTCGCCTGGACGTAGTCGCCCTCCGCGACCGTCTTCCCGCTGCCCGCGATCACGGTCTTGACCGCCAGGTCCTTCGACGGCTCGCCGCTGCCCTTGGCCACGGTCGGCTTCTCGTCGAACTTCACCCCCGCCGTGATGGCCGGAAGCGGACCGTCGACGATCTTCGGCGGCGGGGGCGCCGAAGCGGAGGCCGAGGCCGAAGCCGACGGACTGCTGCTGGACTTGGCGGTGTCTGACTTGTCGTCGTCACCGCATCCGGCGAGTGTGACCAGTCCGGCTGGTACGGCAATAAGGAGTGAGCGTCGGCGCACGGTGGGGGCCTCGTATCGGTCGATCTTGGTTGATGGCGTGCGCGCAACTCTACGACGTGACGCGGGCGCCGTACGGAAAACGTACGGCGCCCGGTGTTGCGTTCCGACTGATCGGCCGGAAGCTGTGGATCACATTCCTGCGATCAGCTTCTCCACCCGGTCGTCGACGGAACGGAACGGGTCCTTGCACAACACGGTGCGCTGTGCCTGGTCGTTGAGCTTGAGGTGCACCCAGTCGACGGTGAAATCGCGGCGCTGTTCCTGTGCGCGCCGGATGAAGTCACCGCGCAGCCGCGCCCGAGTGGTCTGCGGGGGCACCGACTTGCCCTCGAAGATCTTCAAGTCGTTGCAGATCCGGGCGGCTTGGCCCTTCCTCTCCAGGAGGTAGTAGAGACCGCGCCGGCGGTGGATGTCGTGGTAGGCGAGGTCTATCTGCGCGACCCGCGGGTGGGACATGGTCATGTTGTGCTTCGCCCGGTACCGCTCGATGAGCTGGTACTTCATGACCCAGTCGATCTCGGTGCCGATCCGGTCGAGGTCCTCCGCCTCGATCGAGTCCAGGACCCGGCCCCACAGTTCCAGCACCTGCTCGACCGTCCCGGTGCGGATGCCGCGGCGCTCGCAGAAGTCCACGGCCTTCTCGTAGTACTCGCGCTGCACCTCCAGGGCGGAGGCCTCGCGTCCGCTGGCCAGCCGCACCTTGCGGCGGCCCGTGATGTCGTGGCTGACCTCGCGGATCGCCCGGATCGGGTTCTCCAGGGTCAGGTCCCGCATCACCGTGCCCGCCTCGATCATGCGCAGCACGAGGTCGGTGGCGCCGACCTTGAGGAGCATGGTGGTCTCGGACATGTTCGAGTCGCCCACGATGACGTGCAGGCGGCGGTAGCGCTCGGCGTCCGCGTGCGGTTCGTCCCGGGTGTTGATGATGGGCCGGGAGCGGGTCGTCGCCGAGCTGACGCCCTCCCAGATGTGCTCGGCGCGCTGGCTGACGCAGTACACCGCGCCGCGCGGAGTCTGCAGCACCTTGCCGGCACCACAGAGGAGCTGCCTCGTGACGAGGAACGGAATGAGGATGTCCGCCAGCCGGGAGAACTCCCCGTGACGCGCCACCAGATAGTTCTCGTGGCAGCCGTAGGAGTTTCCGGCCGAGTCGGTGTTGTTCTTGAACAGGTAGACGTCGCCCGCGATTCCTTCCTCGTGCAGGCGTCGTTCGGCATCTACCAGGAGTCCTTCGAGAATGCGCTCGCCGGCCTTGTCGTGGGTGACAAGTTCCGTCACGTTGTCACATTCCGGTGTCGCGTATTCCGGATGTGATCCCACGTCGAGATAGAGGCGTGCGCCGTTTCGCAGAAAGACATTGCTGCTACGGCCCCATGACACGACACGGCGGAAGAGGTACCGAGCCACCTCGTCGGGAGACAGGCGCCGCTGTCCCCTGAACGTACACGTGACGCCGTACTCGTTCTCCAGCCCGAAAATGCGGCGGTCCATGACTGAACATTACGCCCGATCCCCTGAGCTGAAACGGGGTTCGACGGCACGGTTTGGATCATTTTCCGATGAGACCGCAACTACCGCGCCCCCGCCGGGAGCTGCGAGGACCCGCCCGGTGGCCGCCAGCACCAGCAGCGACACGGCTCCGGCGACACTCGGCACGGCGAAGCCCCACACCGCCCCGCCCCACTCGACGACCGGCCCCGCAAGGCCCGTTCCGACGGACGCGCCGACCGTGAACGTCGTCACGAGCCAGGAGAACGCCTCGGTGACCGTGCCGCTCGGTGCGTGCCGGTCCACGATGATGAACGCGCAGGCGATGCAGGGCGCCAGGAAGAGCCCCGCGAGCGCGGTGAGCGCCGTCATGGGGACCGCGCCGGGCACCAGCATCAGCGGCAGGTAACACACCGCCAGCAGGGCTACGAGCACCCGCAGTCGCCGCTCCGGGGCGCCCCGCCACTGCCGCGCCCCGTAGACGGTGCCGCCGACCAGCGCGCCGAGGCCGATGCCCGCCATGAGCCAGCCGTACACGGCGTCGCCGCCGTGGTCGTCCGCGTACGCCAGGGACGCGACCGTGATGGAGCCGAGCGCGATGCCGACGAACAGGAACGCGCCGAGCAGTGCGAGGAGCCCGGGCGACCTGAGCGCACCGAGCCAGTGGGCCTCGCGGGGCTCGGAGCGCCACGCGCGCGAGGGCGGCGACACGACCACGGAGAGCGCGCCGAGGACGCCGATGGCCGCGAGGACGACGAGCGCGGTCCGCGCGGACCACAGGGACACGCACAGCGTCAGGAGCAACGGCCCGACGGTGAACATCACTTCCTGCGCGACGGCGTCCATCGCGTACGCGGTGTGCACCTGGTCCTCCTTACGGAGGACGGAGGGCCACAGCGCCCGCAGACCGCCCTCCAGGGGAGGCGTGAAGAGCCCCGCGACCGCGATGGCGGCATACGCGAGCGGCAGCGGATCGGTGCCCTCGAGGGCGAAGACCGTCATGCCGAGGGCGGAGACCACCGCGGCGGACAGCTGCACGCGCGGCTGCCCGTGGAGGTCCACGAGCCGGCCGAGCAGCGGCTGCCCGGCGGCGTTGGCGACTCCGTAGACCGCCGCGAGCCCCCCGGCGAGGCTGTACGACCCGCCCTGCGCGCGGATGAAGAGCACGACGGCGATCGCGGCGGTGGCGTTCGGCAGCCGGCCCACCAGCGTGCCGACGAGCAGGCGCGTGGCGTGCCTCGTCCTGAGGATCTCCAGGTAGCCCGCGGCCATGTCGTGTCCTTCTGCTCGCCCGCAACACATGAGGTTTTACGTATAACGTCTCCCGTCATACGTACCATGTGCCCAGTCGGCGAGTCCAGCAGAAGGCGCAGGTGCACGGTGGCACGAGGCAGCACCCGGCCCACGAGCCGTGACGTCGCCCAGGCCGCCGGGGTCTCCCAGGCCGCCGTCTCCCTGGTCCTCGGCGACAAATGGCGTGGCCGGGTCTCGCAGCCCACGGCCGAACGCGTACGGGAGGCCGCCCGCGAACTGGGCTACCGCCCGAACCTGGCCGCCCGCAACCTCCGCCTCGGCCGCACCCGCACCGTCCTGCTCGTGGTACCCGCACTCACCACCGAGTTCTTCGCCGGCGTCTACACCGGCGCAGCCCGCGTCGCGGCCGAGCACGGCTTCGGTGTGGTCCTCTACCCCTCCCCCGAAGGCATCGGCCCCGCCCGCGACCCCTTCGGCTCGGCCCGCGCCGCCCTGGACGGCGTCATCGCCTCCTCCATGGCCGCCGACGCCCTCACCGCCATCCGCGGTGACCAGCTGCCCCTCGTCATGCTGGACAGCGACCCCGCGGGCAGCCTCGGCGCCGCGACCGTGAACCTCGACATCGCCGACGGGGTACGGCGGGTGGCCGACCACCTGCTGGAACTGGGGCACCGCCGCTTCCTGCACCTGGCCGCCGACATCCCCTCCTGGACCTTCGAGGTACGCGCGCGGGAACTCGCCGAGCGCGTCGGCACCGTGCGTACGGCGCTCTCGCCGATCTCCGTCGAAGGAGCGCTCGCCGCCGTCGAAGCCGCCCTCCGCGAGCCCGGCCCTCGGCCCACGGCCGTCATCTGCGACGACGACAAACTCGCCGTCGGCGCCTACAAGGCCGCCCGCCGACTCGGCCTGCGCATCCCCGAGGACCTGTCCGTCACCGGCTTCGACGACCTCGGACTCGCGACCGCCATCGACCCGGAGCTCACCACCGTCCGGCTCGACGCCGAGCTCTTCGGTGAACGCGGCATGCGGGCCCTGCTGGCCGTTCTGGACGGCCGTACGCCGACGGACGGGGACATCCCGGTCGAACTGGTCGTACGGGGCTCCACAGCCCCGCCAGGCCGCTCCTGAACCCCCTGCACCCCATGGCCCCCGGCGCCCCGAAACGCAGTGGGCCCCGGCCACTGTCGGCCGGGGCGCACATCAGCGATCGGGTCGCTCACTCGTCGTCCGCGGCGTCCTCGGCCTCGGTGGCGGTCGACGCGCCGTTCGCCTCCAGCAGGCGGGCCAGCTGACGGCCGACGATGCGCTTGAACTTGCGCTGCTGCGGACGCGTACGGTCCAGGATCGCCACCTCCAGACGCTCCGCGGGGATCTCCCGCTGCCCGCCGTTCGGTTCCCGCGACAGGGACTTCACGGCCAGCTTGAGCGCCTCGGCGAGGCTCATGCCGTCCTGGTGCTGCTCGTCGAGATAGCTGCTGATCTGCTCGGCGTTGCCGCCGACCGCGACCGAGCCGTGCTCGTCCACGATCGACCCGTCGTGCGGCAGCCGGTAGATCTGGTCGCCCTCAGGGGTCTCGCCGACCTCCGCGACCACGAGCTCCACCTCGTAGGGCTTCTCGGCCGCCGAGGAGAAGATCGTGCCCAGCGTCTGGGCATAGACGTTGGCGAGACCACGGGCGGTCACGTCGTCACGGTCGTAGGTGTAACCGCGCAGGTCGGCATAGCGCACGCCGCCGATCCGCAGGTTCTCGTACTCGTTGTACTTGCCGGCGGCCGCGAAGCCGATCCGGTCGTAGATCTCGCTGAACTTGTGCAGCGCACGGGACGGGTTCTCGCCGACGAACACGATGCCGTCGGCATACTGCAGCACGACCAGGCTGCGGCCGCGGGCGATGCCCTTGCGGGCGTACTCCGCCCGGTCGGCCATGGCCTGCTGGGGTGAGACATAGAACGGCGTCGACACCGGTTATCCGTCCCTTTCTGTCGAAGTCACTGGATCACCTTGAGAAGAAGGCCGCTGTCAGAGCAGCGCGGCCCGCGGGCCGTCGGGCTGCTCCAGGCGCCGCTCCAGGATCGAGCGGGCGATCTCGGAGGACTCCTCGTCGGTGAGACGGCGGAACCCGTCCTCGGTGATCACGGTGACGATCGGGTAGATCCGGCGGGCGACGTCCGGACCGCCCGTCGCCGAGTCGTCGTCGGCCGCGTCGTACAGGGCCTGCACGACGAGCGTCGTGGCCTGCTGCTCGTTCAGGTCCTTGCTGTACAGCTTCTTCATGGCGCCGCGCGCGAAGATCGAGCCGGAGCCCGTGGCCGCGAAGCCGTGCTCCTCGCTGCGGCCGCCGGTGACGTCGTAGGAGAAGATGCGGCCCCTCTCGCGGTCCACGTCGTATCCCGCGAAGAGCGGCACCACGGCCAGGCCCTGCATGGCCATGCCGAGGTTGGAACGGATCATCGTGGACAGCCGGTTGGCCTTGCCCTCCAGCGAGAGCGTGGCCCCCTCGACCTTCTCGAAGTGCTCCAGCTCCAGTTGGAAGAGCTTGACCATCTCGACGGCGAGACCGGCGGTGCCGGCGATACCGACGGCCGAGTACTCGTCCGCCGGGAAGACCTTCTCGATGTCCCGCTGCGCGATGACATTGCCCATGGTGGCCCGCCGGTCACCGGCGAGCACCACGCCACCGGGGAACGTGACGGCGACGATGGTCGTGCCGTGCGGCGCCTCGATGACACCCTTCATGGGCGGCAGCTGCCGGTTGCCCGGGAGCATCTCCGGCTGGTGCGCGGACAGGAAGTCCATGAAGGACGACGACCCTGGCGTCAGGAAGGCAGCTGGTAGACGCCCGGTGCTACGAGTGTTGGCTTCCACGAGGATCCCTCCAAGTAGGCGGCAGCCCGACGAACTGCGTCGGGATCATCTCCCAACTTGCCGATGGCCGAATTGCAGTTGAAGCACAGTACGCCACGGACCCTACCCGTCTCGTGGCAGTGATCCACATGAATGGCCGGGGCTTTCAAACAGATCACGCAGAGCCCCATTTGAGAGGCGATCATCTCGTCACGTTCGGCTTCGGTCATGCCGTACTGACGCTTCAGGTGACCCGCGCGCCCCTTGTCGGCCCGACACGCTTTGCAGCTCGTCGAGAGGCCGTCAGAGGCACTCGAATTGCGATGCCACTCACCGTGGGGCTTGATCTCACCGCAGCTGCGGCAGAACTTGTACCCCTCGGGCGTGTGCACCTTCGGCCGGACGTTCTTGCCTTTGGCCAGTTGTCGAGCCTGGTGGTACGCCGCCCAACACTCCCGACAATAGGCCTGGAGCCCATCACGGGCAGCCCTGTTGCTGGCAAACGCCACTCGCGGCTTGGATTCCTCGCACCGCGAGCAGCGCTTCACGCCATCTTTGCTTGCCAACTCGACACCCCCCAGCACCTTCAATTCGAAGGCTACTCGCCACCCTTCTGAACGAAACTTCGAACGAAGTCCTCTGCATTCTCCTCGAGGACATCATCGATCTCGTCCAGAACCGAGTCGACGTCGTCGCTCAGCTTCTCCTGGCGTTCCTTGAGGTCGTCCGTGGCCTGTGCGTCCTGGGCCTGCTCCTCGACCTCCTCGGTGGAACGCGTTGCCTTCTGCTGTCCGCCGCCGGTGTCCTTGGTCGCCATCTACCTCACCCCGCTCGGTTCGACGTTCTTGATCAGACCCTACAAGCCGGGTCCGACATCGGCCCCGCACTTCTGCAACGTGCGAGGCCCACCTCTGTGATTCCCCTGCCGTGGACCTTTCAGCCGCCGGAGAGCACGCGAACCAGGTCTTCGGCCGTACGGCACCGGTCCAGCAGCTCTTTCACGTGATTACGCGTTCCGCGAAGCGGCTCCAGGGTTGGGACGCGCTGGAGCGAGTCCCGGCCCGGGAGATCGAAGATCACCGAGTCCCAGGAGGCCGCCGCGACGTCGTCCGCGTACTGCTCCAGGCAGCGTCCGCGGAAGTACGCACGAGTGTCCTCCGGCGGCTTCGTACGGGCGTCGTCCACGTCCGTCTCGGTCAGCAGGCGCTTCATCCTGCCGCGAGCCGCGAGGCGGTTGTAGAGGCCCTTCTCGGCCCGTACATCGGCGTACTGCAGGTCGACCAGGTGCAGCCGGGCCGCGTCCCAGTCGAGGCCGTCCCGGCGCCTGTAGCCCTCCATCAGCTCACGCTTGGCGACCCAGTCGAGCTCTCCGGAGAGGCTCATCGGATCGTTCTCCAGGCGGTTGAGCGTGTCCTCCCAGCGGACCAGGACGTCCTTGGTCTGGTCGTCCGCGTCGGCTCCGAACCGCTCCTCCACGTACTTGCGGGACAGCTCGAAGTACTCCATCTGAAGTTGCACGGCGGTGAGTGTCCGACCGCTGCGGAGCGTGACCAGCCGCTTCAGCGAGGGGTCGTGCGAGACCTGGTGCAGTGTGCGCACGGGCTGGTCGACGGCGAGGTCCACGGCGATGAAGCCGTCCTCGATCATCGACAGGACGAGCGCGGTGGTGCCCAGCTTGAGATAGGTCGAGATCTCGGAGAGGTTCGCGTCGCCGATGATCACATGGAGCCGGCGGTACTTCTCGGCGTCCGCGTGGGGTTCGTCGCGCGTGTTGATGATGGGGCGCTTGAGGGTGGTTTCGAGGCCCACCTCGACCTCGAAGTAGTCGGCGCGCTGACTGAGCTGGAAGCCGTGCTCGTGCCCGTCCTGACCGATACCGACGCGGCCCGCTCCGGTGACGACCTGGCGTGAGACGAAGAACGGCGTGAGGTGGCGCACGATGTCCGAGAAGGGGGTCTCCCGCTTCATCAGGTAGTTCTCGTGCGTGCCGTAGGAGGCGCCTTTGTTGTCGGTGTTGTTCTTGTAGAGGTGGATCGGCTGGGCGCCGGGGAGCTGGGCCGCGCGGTCCGCGGCCTCCGCCATGATGCGCTCGCCGGCCTTGTCCCACAGGACGGCGTCCAGCGGGTTGGTGACCTCGGGGGCGCTGTATTCGGGGTGTGCGTGGTCGACGTACAGCCGCGCGCCGTTGGTGAGGATGACATTGGCGAGGCCGATGTCCTCGTCGGTGAGCTGGCTTGAGTCGGCGACCTCGCGGGCGAGGTCGAAGCCTCGCGCGTCCCGGAGCGGGTTCTCCTCCTCGAAGTCCCAGCGGGCGCGGCGCGCCCGGTGCATCGCCGCCGCGTAGGCGTTGACGATTTGGGACGAGGTGAGCATGGCATTGGCGTTCGGGTGGCCAGGGACGGAGATCCCGTACTCCGTCTCGATGCCCATTACTCGCCGTACGGTCATGCGGCCCTCCTTGCCCGGCGGCGTCCTCGGTCGGGGACGCTGCTCAAGTACCGCTGGTGCTCCGGTGCGTGTGCGGTGCCCGTCCCCGCACTGCGCGACTCGGCGGTACGAAAGAGCCTAGAGCGCCTCTGCGCTGGTGGGGAGATCATTTGCGTCATTGCTCTGCTCCAGCCGTGACCCGAAAAACAGTCGGCTGCGGGTACCCGGCTCGGGCACCCGCAGCCGCCCTGTCTTTTACAGGTACTGCCCGGTGTTGGCCACGGTGTCGATGGAGCGTCCGGTGTCCGCACCCTGCTTTCCGGTGATGAGCGTACGGATGTACACGATCCGTTCGCCCTTCTTTCCGGAGATTCGGGCCCAGTCGTCCGGGTTGGTGGTGTTGGGCAGGTCCTCGTTCTCCTTGAACTCGTCCACACATGCCTGGAGGAGGTGGGAGACGCGGATGCCCTTCTGCTTGTGGTCGAGGAAGTCCTTGATCGCCATCTTCTTGGCCCGGCCCACGATGTTCTCGATCATGGCGCCGGAGTTGAAGTCCTTGAAGTAGAGGACTTCCTTGTCACCGTTGGCGTAGGTGACCTCCAGGAAGCGGTTCTCCTCGGATTCCGTGTACATGTGTTCCACGGCCGTCTGGATCATGCTCTGGACGGTGGTGACCTTGTCGCCGCCGTGCTCCCCCACGTCCTCGGGGTGCAGCGGGAGCCGCTCCGTGAGGTACTTCTGGAAGATGTCCTTGGCCGCTTCGGCGTCCGGACGCTCGATCTTGATCTTCACGTCGAGGCGGCCGGGGCGCAGGATGGCGGGGTCGATCATGTCCTCGCGGTTGGAGGCACCGATCACGACCACGTTCTGCAGGCCCTCCACGCCGTCGATCTCGGCGAGCAGCTGCGGGACGATGGTGTTCTCCACGTCCGAGCTGACGCCCGACCCACGGGTGCGGAAGAGGGACTCCATCTCGTCGAAGAAGACGATGACGGGGGTGCCCTCGCTGGCCTTCTCACGCGCACGCTGGAAGACGAGGCGGATCTGCCGCTCGGTCTCGCCGACGTACTTGTTGAGGAGCTCGGGGCCCTTGATGTTGAGGAAGAAGCTCTTGCCGGTGGCCTGTCCGGTCACCTCGGCGACCTTCTTGGCCAGCGAGTTGGCGACGGCCTTGGCGATGAGCGTCTTGCCGCATCCGGGGGGCCCGTACAGCAGCACACCCTTGGGCGGCCGCAGTTCGTGCTCCTTGAAGAGGTCGGGGTAGAGGTACGGGAGCTCGACCGCGTCACGGATCATCTCGATCTGGCCGCCCAGACCGCCGATCTGCTCGTAGCCGATGTCGGGGACCTCTTCGAGGACGAGTTCCTCGACCTCGCTCTTGGGAACG